>JAYEGP010000191.1:0-2442 GCA_034659135.1 Campylobacterota bacterium | reverse complement strand
TTAGTGAATCTTCTACAACAAGTACATTTTTCATAAATAACTTCTTCCCTTTGGTATTAGTATTCTTATTGTATAATAAATCCCTTATATCTATTTAAAGAGAGCTATTTGAGTACACCTTTTGACACCTTGATTGATAATCTCGATCTCACTTCTCATATTCACTCTTTTGAGTCCTTTTTTAGTCGTGAAAAAGCACTCTTTATTGAGGGTGATCAAGAGCTTCATTATAAATACATCACTGCCTTAGATGAACTCGCTTTTAAAGCACCTCCCAAGATAGAACCTTTTAGCTCCATTCAAAACCATTTAAAGAAGCAGGGTGTTTTACGCTTTGAGCAGATCTTTGAGCTTATTAAACTCGTACGCTATTTTAGACGGCTTAAAAACAGTAAGTTTGAAGGTTTAGTAGGGGTATGGCTTGATAAAATAACTATTCCTGAAGCCTTTGATGAACTTGATACCTACTTTAATGAAGAGGGACGTTTTAATGAGTCTATGGATGAGAGTATTTATGGATTAACGCAACGCATTAATGTGCTTAAAGATGAGATGAATGCGAGTATGAAGCGTCTTATCTTCTCTAAAAAACTCGCTTCATATCTGGTGGATACTCAAATACACTATCTGCATGAGGAGGAGGCACTGTTGGTGCGTGGTGGATTTAATCACGTACTTAAAGGTTCAATGATTGGTCGCAGTAGCGGTGGTTTTTTCTATGTTGTTCCTGATAGTGTTGTAAAGTTCAAAGAGCAGATTCGCGCTGTTAATCAGCAAAAAGAGATGGAGTTTTATGAATATGCCAAGCGCTTTTCTCAGACATTAAAAGAGCAGTTACTCTTTATTAAATTTATTGACAAAGAGTTTGATCGTTTTGATCATTATCAGGCACGGGTACACTTTGCACGCTCTAAAAATCTTGCGATGATGAAAACGGTTCGTGAGCGAACATTGAACATTGATGGATTTGAGCATCCTGCCTTACATAAGCCCAAGCCGGTGAGTGTCGATTTTTCAAAAAATGTCTTGATGATTACGGGTGTTAACGCCGGTGGTAAGACGATGTTGCTTAAATCCATACTCTCGGCAGCCGTCATGGCTAAATATCTTATACCCATGCAGATCAATAAACACAAATCACGTATCGGCTCGTTTAAGCGTTTTGAAGCGGTTATTGATGATCCTCAAAATGTGAGTAATGATATCTCAACCTTTGCCGGACGGATGCAACAATTTGCACGCCTTTTTAGTCAAAATGATGCGCTTATTGGTGTTGATGAGATTGAACTCGGAACCGATAGTGACGAGGCGGCTGCACTGTTTAAAGTCATCTTAGATGACCTTATAGTTAGGGGACAGAAAATTATCGTCACGACGCACCATAAACGTCTTGCTGCCTTGATGGCAGATCGTGATGATGTTGAACTTATGGCAGCCGTTTATGATGAAGAGAACCGCGCACCAACTTATGAGTTTTTACAAGGGATCATTGGAAAGAGTTACGCCTTTGAAACGGCACTTCGTTATGGTATCTCCAATGCCGTTGTCAAACGTGCCAAAGAGGTGTATGGCGATAACTCTGAAAAACTTAATCAACTCATTGAGCGCGGTTCAGAGTTAGAACGCTCACTCAAACGTAAAAACAGTGAGCTTGATGAACGCCTTAATGCACTTAAAGAGGAGCAGCGCCTGCTCAAAGAGGCTAAAGATAAGGTCTATGGCGATTTAAAATCTTATCAAGATGGGCTGGATAGAGCGTATGCTAAGGCAATTGATGTGGCGCGCGCCGCGGCAAAAGAGGGTGACAGTGCAAGTATTCACCGTAAGATGAATGAAGCCAATAAAAACTTGCCTAAAAAACCTGTAGAACCGCAAGAAGTGAGAAACTTTGTCGTGGGTGAAAGTGTTAAATATCGAACACAAAGAGGTACTATTATCTCTTTAAAAGCCAAAGAAGCCATGATAGAAGTTGAGGGAATGCGGATGCGTGTTAAGCGTAAAGACCTCAAACACGCTACGCCTCTTCCAAAAGTCAAACCGAGAACTCAGGTCAATACTCAGGTTGAAAAACGTAGTGGACTAAAACTTGACCTGCATGGCCTACGCGCGGTAGAAGCGGAAGAGAAGTTAGATAAATTTATCTCTGATGCCTTGCTTCAAGGTTGGGATGAGGTACTTATCTATCATGGAATCGGTACAGGTAAACTCTCGTATGCCGTGAAAGAGTTTTTAAAAGCACATCCAAGTGTCAAAGGTTTTAGTGATGCACCACAACATATGGGTGGTTTTGGTGCTAAAGTCGTTAGCTTATAGGAGAGGATATGAAACAGATTATTTCAGCACATTCACCAGCCTCCATAGCGGCTTATGCTCTTGTAGGAAACTTGCAAAAGTATTTTGTTAAAAAACTTGATGCCCTTAGTGATGAATATGGTGATGGCA
>JAYEGP010000190.1:3985-12231 GCA_034659135.1 Campylobacterota bacterium | reverse complement strand
TGAAATCACTCTTGAGTGATGCTTGCCATTGGAGGTTATTATCGTAAATGAATTCGATTGGAGTTGCCATAGTATTCCTTATATGTAGTTACATATAAAAATGCAATTACTGTTCTTGAAGGAGTCGCCGTACCATAGCTTTGAAGTTTTTCATGTGAGGACGGCCGATCTTGTTTATGGTCATCAAGTAAGCCCCTTTGTTGATCAGGATAAAGTCAATTTTGTACAATCAATAGTTTCTATTTTATGATATATGTCTTGTATATTTTTAAAAGATATCCTCATCTGATTACGTCTTTTAACGACTGGCGAAGTAGATGAAAATTTTTCAGCCTTAATTGCAGGATCCAGATAAATTGAACCTATGCGTATAGCCTTTAAAAAAGCCATAAAGTCGGTTCCTTTGCACATGGTGATATCTTTTCCAAAGTGATACTGATAAGGCTTGTCAGTTCTAATGGATGGAATATATACCGTTTTTGCATGCTTTCGTTTCCAATGATCTATGAGTTTAGAATAGCTCCAAGTAGCTGTAATCTCATCATCTTTGGATACTAAAGCTACGCTACCAGATGAGTTTATTATTTTATCACTATGCTCGTCATATCCTAAAAGTTCTAGTCTTATGCCAGTAAGTTCTGAAGGCTTTTGAAATTTAAACACACCACCAAAATTTTGTCTGTCATGACGTCCGTTTCTATCTGGATAACCAAAACGCGTAAGAAAATCCATAATTCCGTCATTTGTATAAACTCCACCATCTGGTTCAGGTGTCATAAGTGTGATTGTATGCGAAAGACTTTTTCCAAGGTTTTTAACCCCAAATTGCTTTACTTCCCAGCCCATAAAATCTGGTTCAGCATATCCGTTTGCTGATATGCCAAGTTCTGCTTCCATTGTGTATCCTCCGCAATGAGGATTTCTAGTGCATTCTACAAAGGTCCCGTCAGATTGAAGTCGTTTTCCATGTATCCAACCTTGTTCATGTATCCGTTTTAAGTTTTGAAGAAGGATAATTTGTGATTCTTTATCTGTTTGAATCCATTCAAGCTCTTCTAAGACAGAATCGGTTTCAGTAGTATTATATTCGGAAAGTTCATTATTCATAGAAGACTTGGGGTCAGAAACATAACCAAAAATCTCGCCATCATTGTTAGTTGCAAGGATGAGGGTTCTACCTGTTTCACGTCCACGCTTATATGGATCCATTAACTCGCTAGGAGCAGTAGGACAATTTCTTAGAAAACCTGAAAATCTCATTTCTGGATACTGTGGATAAAAAATAAGCTGTGTATATGGAGCAGGACTGCTTTCTCCCGTCTCATTTACCCAGTATAAATTTAAAGGAGCTTTAAATTTGGTGGAAGTCTTAGATGACTTTTGTGAACTTGTTTGTTCTGCAGTTAGTTCCTCAGTCGGTAATAGATTAAGTACGGCCAAGTCTCCCCCAAAATATGGCTGATTTTTACTATTATCATTTGGAGAAAGATGCTTAATATAAACTTTTTCAACTTTTTTATTTTGGAAAATTTCAAAAAGCTTCTTAAGAGTCATGATTGTCTTCCTTGTTTCTAATTATACGGCAAAAAGTTGTGTCTGAACAGGTTCGTTATGAACTAATTGTGAAAATATGTATGGTTGCATTACTTTTGCAATTTCTTTTACCACAGGTACAACAACAGAGTTTCCGAATTGTCGGTAAGCTTGGGTATCGGAAACTGGAATAATAAATTCTGGTTCTCTTTTTGTATCAAAGCCCATTAATCTTGCACATTCGCGTGGAGTAAGACGACGAGGTCTATTTCCTTCTTGTTTTATTAAAATTTCAGAACCGTCCTTATGATATCTTGCGGATAATGTTCGTGCTGTATTTTCCGGTCCGACAAGCCCAAATCCAAATCCATTACCTTTTAGTCGATGTTTTTCAGCATAATTTTGTAAGTATATCCATAGTTTATCTGACAATGTATATTTGTCATTTGGCTTTAACTCCCCTGTATTTTCATCAATTAATAGATAGGGCTCTTCAACCATCTCCTTATTGTTATGTAATATTGATTCCAATTTTGGTCCATCTTCAGGTTTAGGAAAACTGTGATCTGTGAATTTGAATCCCACATCTTCTTTGAAGCCGACAATAAAAATCCGTTCTCTATGTTGAGGAACAAAACCTTTTGCATCCAATATAACATAATCAATATGGTATCCAAGCTCTTCAGTAAGGGTCTTCTTGATAACTTCAAAGGTTCTTCCTCTATCATGGCTTTTTAGGTTTTTTACATTTTCTAGTAAAAAAGCATTAGGTTTATGATGTTCAATTATTCGGGCAACATCAAAGAATAGCGTTCCTTGTGTTTCACATTTGAATCCATGTTCTCTGCCTAAGCTATTTTTTTTGGAAACACCTGCAAGTGAAAAAGGCTGACAGGGGAATCCAGCTAATAGGACATCATGCTTTGGTATTTCTGCTACCTCAATTTTTGTGATATCACCTGCAATTGAATGTTCATCTCGAAAATTTGCCTGATATGTAAGTTGAGAAAACTTGTCCCATTCACTTGTAAAAATACATTTTCCACCAATAGACTCAAAGCCTTTTCTTAATCCGCCTATCCCAGCAAATAAATCAATAAATGTAAATACTGACGGATTTTCATCTTTTTGTTTTGTTTGAATCATTTCGGTAAGGAGTTTGGTCACAAGTTTATTGGCTTCGACAGAACCATTTTCCCATCTATAGACAGTTCTTATGCTTTTTTGAGTAAGTTTTGCAATATCTTCCACGCTTAAAGCGGCTCGTTTTCTTAATTTTGAAAATTCATTCACTTTGATCTCCTAGGTTGATTATCGACATTATGTCAGAAAAGTTCCCAGATATGATTTAAATTGCAAATTGCAAAACTTTTTTTCTTTAGTTTTAATTTTTTGTTTATAAAAAGAGGTAATTAGTTTACTTTGCCTGAAGATATTGTTTTAAAAGCATAGAGTGCAAGGCAGATTTTCGCAGGAACACTAATTGTACTTCAAGGATTTTAGATGTGACAAATGAGCATTTTTTAAATCACAGAGTACCTCAATTTATGGGTGGTGAGGTACTAGTTTTTAATAAAAATTTATTGATTTATTTTACTCTTGCAAAAGTCGCCGTACCATAGCTTTGAAGTTTTTCATGTGAGGACGGCCGATCTCATTCATTGCCATCTCACGAAGGATTTTAATCTCTTCAAAGACAAAAGAAGAAGCATCATTACGGCCAATTTCAATCAGATCAAAAACGCTCTCATCAAAAAGAGCACTTTTAGGTTCAATTAAAGCATCGTAAAGGTGCATAAAAAGCGCTTTTTGCTGCTCATCCATCTTACAGGTATCATCAGTGATTTTAAGCGCTACTGTAATAGCACAATCGACATCAAAAGTGTCTAGATTGTTCGCAATCACAGCTATTTTGTTTTGAAGTTTCATAAGATTAACCTGCTTCTTGCTCAGTCTCTGGAGCTTCTTCAACCTCTTTACCGACACCACGTTTTTCCATAGGGATATCATTGCGGTATTTTTTCTCACGATAAGAAGGCGATAGAACCGTTCCATCTTTCTCAGCAAGTTTATAGAGCTCTTCATTTAAAAAGTGTGCATCAAACTCTTTGGTAAATGGCATATCCCAAGTGATACAGCCGATACTTGGACAGATTGAAGCACATTGAGGATCATCAAAGATTCCAACACACTCCACACATTTTTCAGGTTGAACGTAGTAACGGTTTTCGCCCGTTGGGTTGTCAGAATCATCTACGATCGCATCGACCGGACAATTTTGTAGACAAGCGTCACAAGTTATACAAGATTCATCAATTATTACAGACATAGGTTTTCCTTAGTTATATAGTTTAAGTGTCGCACCGACACTGACATTGGCAAGACGATTTTCCATCGAAATACTCTCTCTAAAAGGTCTCGGCGCCTCAAGTGGGGACAAGAGACCTTTTTTCTTATGTACACGAATCACATAATCATCACTCAGTACAAAGTGATCATTAAAAGCTTCGATATAGGGCATATCCCAGACAATACACGCTTCAGTCGGACAGACATCAGCACACTTTGGTACGGCGGCATCAACACACTCAATACATTTCTCAGGCTTGACATAGGTAAACTCGCCATGAGCTAATGGTGATGCGTCAGCACTTACTATCGCTGTTGCAGGGCACTCATCGATACAGGCATCGCAGTTGATACAGGTATCAGTAATGAGAACTGCCATTACGCATCCCTTGCTTCAGCTTTATGATAAATACGCAAAAGCCACGGCGGTGGATTTGTATGTAACATCTCTTGCAGTTTTGCAATCGCGTCATCGATTTTTTCACCCTCAGCCACACGGGCAGGGTGAATTCTTGCCGCCTGCACCATTTTTGATGCCGTTGGACCTATTTGGGTGCAATACATGATGTCTGCTTCGCTGATGGTGCCAATTTTATAATTCAGCTTCTCTTTCTCACCCTCAGGTTCCTCAGAGCTATCTAAGGTTTTGAGTAAAGAGGCACGCTCTTTATCAACGTGATAGAGATAGAATATTTTTGACCAACCAAAATGTTGGTTGATTGTGATACCATCATCCGAAGCAAAAGCAATCTGCACCATTAATCCTTAAAAAGAGTCTGCAACGTCAGCACGTGATTCACGTACTTCAGTTGTGATATCTTCTAAATAGGGCTGAGCTTTAACCGATGGAAGCATCATCCCTTTTTTCTTATGCACACGAATTTGATACGTTCCTGAGTCATGACCCGCTACAAAATAATCTTCATAATCTGTAGTATAAGGCATATCCCAAACAATAGAACCTTCAGTAGGGCACGCTTCAGCACAACGTGGTGTATCGGCATGACCTACACACTCAACACAAGTCTCAGGTTTCACATAAAAGTATTCACCACCAGGGTTCTTTTCATTATCATCACTTAAGATCGCTGCTACGGGGCACTCAGGTGCACACGCATCACAGTTAATACACTCATCTGTTATCATTACTGCCATTTTGTTTCTCCTTTGAATAGTTATATTTTTGATATTGCATTTTTTGTACTAAAGTACAGGATGTAGTTTAATGTCAACAGCTTTAAGCAGTAAAGTGACACGTTCGCCTCTGCTCATTGACATACGTCTGCAGGCATCAGAAGTGATGAGTGACTTAATCTCACCGCATGGAGTATCGAGTGTCAGTTCACATAAAACGTCACCAACAAGTACCTTACTAATAACACCCTCGATATGATTTTCAATCGAGACATTTCCCTCTTTTGCCCCTTTACAGACAGATATCGACGCTTCTTGAATCTGACACTCTACCGTATCTCCAATATCCATCCATGGGGGAATCTCTGTTTTTAAGAGCTTAAGTTTGACATTATTGATATTAAGTTCAACGATATTAAAAAACTCATCGCCTTGTATGGTTTCAACTTCTGCTCTTAATGCGTTCATAAATACTCCTTACCAGAGATAGAGCACAATTTTTTTATCAACGGCTTCTTCAAGAAGATTGATGATCATATCTGCTGTTGAGGTTGAACCTAAATGACAACCTGAACAGGCACCGGTATAACGTAGCCAGATTTCAGGAACATCACCGGTTATGTAGTGAACAAACTCAATGCCGCCTTCATCTTTGGCAAGTGCGGGTGCGATTTTAGTTTTAACCACTGTGGCTAAGGTGTTGTACTGCTCAGACTCTTTTAGGGTACGAAATTTAGTATTAAGTACGGTAGCTGTTGGTGCATTACTGACAAAGGTGATCATCTGTTGTGCTTGAGCATCTTCATTATGTGCAGCTTGAATAAGCCAGTACATTGCAGCACGGGTATCTTTTTCTTGAAGAAGAATGCCCAGTTTGACTTGAGCTGTTATATTGCCTTTACCTGCAGCCATCTCATAGTAAGCGTGAGCATGTTCGAGATTTTTTGCTACACCGACACCATTTTCATGCATACCACCAAGATAGAATGCACCGAGTTCATGCCCTTTTTTAACTGCACGATCAAAGAGTTCAGCTGCTTTCGCCATGTTTTTACTGACACCTTCACCTTTGACATAGAGTGTTCCTAGGTTGACCATAGCGTCTGCATTGCTTGTGGCGAGTGAGTCCCAAATCTCATAGGCCTTTGTGTAGACTTTATTATCATAGGCCTTTATTGCTTGTGTCATTAATGGCTCGTTTTGCATGTTTTGCTCCTTAAGGTAGTGTTCGAGATTTTCTAACGCATCAGTATGCGCGTCTTCATACGTATCACCAAAACCTTTGACATCAGGATAGTCATCGAAATAGACTTCATACCCATCACCTTCTTGGTTACCAAAGAAATAGTAGTGCGTTTTAAGTGCGCGTAGATCATTCATAGTAGAGATTATGCAAAAAATGTTCTCTCTCTTACATGTAGAAAACATGACAAAAATGTATGATTTTGATAAAAGTCGCATTAAGAACAGTATTTGCATATTAATACACAATTATAAGGAGTAAATAATGATAGCTATACCCGTCGATGTGAATACTGCAGGCATCAAATCATCTAAACTTTTTGGCAATGCTAAAATGTTTGCGATCTATTCTAAAACCAACAGCGAAATCTCTATTATAAAAAATGATGCTGCTGGCGGAGGTATTGAAACTGCAAAATTTTTAAAAGCTCAAGGTGTTAAAGAGGTCGCTTACAGTTTCATGGGTAAAGGACTTTTTGATGAACTTGATAAAGATGGCGTGAATGTCTTTTATCTGGGAAAAGAGCCGATTATGGTTCATAAGATCATCAAAAATATTTCAAAAGGTGACTATATCAAAGTAGAGCAGAGCAATGCTCAAACTTACCTTGACCCAGGCACTTCAAGTGCTAACTGTGAGTGTGGTGGCAGTCATGAATGAAGTAGTCACAGCTGAAATGGCAGAGATAAAAGGGATGATCAGTGAGACCTATGCTAAGCGTGATAGCTTAAAAAAAGAGATGGAAATATGGTATGAAAAATTTCCAAATAAGCGTTATGAAGCTTTGGGTGAGTTGATCATTACGGATTCAACACTATCACGTCTCGATACGCATTATAAACGTCTTTGGGATTACCACAACGCTCAAAGTAGCTAATGAGTTATCATAAAAAGGCACGTCTTATTGAAGATATAGCGGAAATAGAGCAGTATCGTCGTATTTTAGATGGCGATAAGTTTCAAGAAAATGAGATGCATTGGAATAGTATCAGCAAAAATGCAATGACACTATTTCAAGTATTGATCGATCAAGATCTGACGCATCTTGTAGCGGTATTGAAGGCGTACCCACGTTATGTACCCATTGTGTGCGAGCATTTTCGTTACGCCTATAGTTACAGTGAAAATGAGGCAAATATTGATGCGGTTTCAAATCTGCTCTATATGGGTGAAGCCTATTTTACAAAACAGTTCGTTAGAAACCTTGTACGTAAACTTCCTGGTCTTGATTCAATGAACTTGGAAGAGCTTAAAGCATTTTCGGATCAGATTTTTGAGAATCAGAACCTATGGCATCCCATAGTCGTAAATCTTTACTGCACGGAATTTTCCAATGAGTTGCAAAAAAGGCAACTTCATCCCTTACAGAAGATTACATTGACTAAAAAGATAGTGTCAATTGCGTGGGTTGAGACCTACGATTTTGAAGCTAAAGACCGCGATGCGGCACTTGATATACCCTATATGAATTAAAGGAAAAATATGGATAAAGAGCAACAAAAAAGAAAATTACTAAAATTGGCAAAAGAGGCGTTTGAACGTGCCTGTATTCTTAGAGATACACAACGCATTGAGGTTTACCTGCTTGAAGGCCGTCCCGAAATTTCTGATGTTTTGGAAGAAGATGAAGAGATTATCTATGGCGAAAACCGTGTTTTATGTTATCAGATTTACGGACACGATCATCTTGAACCTGAGATAAAGACTTGGATTGATATTGCTAGAATTATTGAACAACCTAGTGAGGGTATGCCCTTACCAGAACCTACAGAGATAGAGCTCTCTATTCGTGATCTTGCTGGCGAACTTGCCCTTGCAAGAGGTGTGGCTAGTGAGGAGATAAGTTCCAATGAGGTCTTTGCTAATTTACCTTTTGATCTCTTAGAACAGATAGAAAATGCAATTATAGAGTTCTGGTGGCAAGGTGCTGAAGATGAAAATGCTAAGATACTCGCTAAGGAGCAGATAGAAGCTGCTGTTTAGCTAG
>JAYEGP010000190.1:0-3885 GCA_034659135.1 Campylobacterota bacterium | reverse complement strand
TTATCTTGGAGTTTGAAAATTATTCTGAGGATCAATTTTAAATTTGGTGTTTTATGGTAATAATATAGAATGAATTTTTTCCAATCTATAGAAATGATATTAGAAACTTCGACGCCTTCAGATAAAATTGCTCATTTTAATACCTTCTACCACGCCTATAAGGATGATAAAGTCGTGTTTGAAGATGAGAGCATAGCCAAAGAATTCACATCACCTTCTTATGCGTCGATTTGTACTATTGTAGATCCGCAAGTCGTACCCAAACGAAAAAATATAACGACAGATGAAGGAAAAATTACACTTTTACATGCGGTGGCTCATATTGAATACAGTGCTATTGATCTGGCTTTAGATGCTGCGTATCGTTTTCGTGGGCTCCGTAATGCGTATTATGATGATTGGCTTAAGGTTGCCAATGATGAGATTCGACACTTTCAAAGTCTTGAAAAATTATTGATAAAGTTAGGAAGTTATTATGGCGCTGTAGAAGTGCATAATGCCCTCTTTGAAGCTTCACAGCGCACTGCTCATAGTTTTTTAGATCGCATGGCGGTTGTACCGCGTTATCTTGAAGCCAATGGACTCGATGCCACACCGCAGATACTTAAAAAACTCAAACGTTTACCCAAAGATAGCCTCTTAACCGAGATCATTGAAGCCTTACATGCAATCCTTGAAGAAGAGGTCGATCATGTCTTAAAAGGTGACCACTGGTTTGAATATGCTTGTCAAAAAGAGGGCCTTGATAAAAGTATCTATTTTGACATTATCGAGCGCTATTATCCACGAACATTTGAGAAAAAAAGAGACCTAAACAGATCTGCACGACTAGAAGCGGGCTTTACATGTAAAGAACTTGAAATGATAGTCTCACGTAAAGTCTGCTAGGCTTTACTCTTATACCGCAACCAGTCGATGCTGTAACAAAATAGAAAAAATATCTTTGGAAAAAATATCTTATATTGGGATTTAAATATAATTCTATTCTGAACTAAGAATTTTAGATATAATGATGTGAATTCAAATTGACTAAAGGTTCCTTGATGTCCAAGTATGCACAGATAAGTGATTATCTGATTCGATTTTTACACGATGAGGTTCATAAAACCTCTTTGGAAAATGTCGTTGTTGGATTGAGTGGTGGTATCGACTCTGCGGTTGTTGCGGTATTGGCACAACACGCTTTTGGTGAAAAATTACTTTGTGTGAAAATGCCTTCACACTACTCTTCTCAGAATTCACTAGATGATGCTGATACTTTAGTGAAAAAGTTTGATATAGTCGCGGTAACAAAGAGTATAGAGACCCTTTTAAGAAGTTACGAAGCGACAGATATGAGCCCTTTACGAATCGGTAACTTTTCAGCGCGTATGCGCATGGCAACACTTTTTGATGTTTCCGCAGATCAGAATGCTTTAGTGCTTGGCACAAGCAATAAGAGTGAACTCATGTTAGGTTATGGCACACTCTTTGGCGATTTGGCTAGTGCAATAAATCCTATTGGTGATCTCTATAAGACGGAAGTCTTTGAATTGGCACGTTATCTTGAAGTCCCCAATGTCATTATTGACAAACCACCATCAGCGGATTTATGGGCAGGGCAGAGTGATGAAGAAGAACTTGGCTACACCTATGCACAGCTTGATGCTGTTTTAAAACGCTATGTAGAAGAGCGTTATTCACGCGATGAGCTGATTAAAGAAAATTTTGATGAAGAGATGGTCGATATGATTATTTCCCGTATTTATCGTAATCAGTTTAAGCGTCGTATGCCTGTGATTGCAAAATTGACCTCGCGTACCATTAACCATGATTTTAATTATCCTAGAGATATAACTTTATAAGGAGTGTGATTATGCAAATTCCATTTAACCGTGTCGAAGTTAGTAGTGATGAACGTCGTAAGATTGACCTAGTTCTTGATGGTAAAGCTAGAGGTATTATTGAAGATTTTGAAGAGGCTTTTGAGGAGTACATCGGAGCAAACTTTGCTTTGGCTACCTCTCATGGTACATCGGCGCTGCATTTAGCAATGCTAGCGATTAATCTTAAGCGTGGCGATAAAGTGCTCTGTTCTGTGAATGCCTTTGCATCGGTTCCTGAAGTGGTACGTCATTTTGATGCGGAACCCATTTTCATTGATGTGGACCCCGATACCTATAATATTGATCTTGATAAGCTAGAGAACTATCTTGCTGATAATAAATCAAAAAAACTCAAAGCTGTCATTGTCACTCATATTGCAGGACAATCTACAAATTTAGAACGACTGTACCATATTGCACAAATTTATGATGTTAAGATTGTTGAAGATGCTAGTGAAGCCTTAGGCGCAACCTTTAATGGTGAAAAAATTGGATCTACAGGTGCGGATATCACCTGTTTTAGCTTTGCGCCACATCTAAAAGATTCTTATACTCAAGGTGGTGTGATGGTGAGTGATGATGAAGAGATCATCGAACGTGCTACACTCTTACGTAATCATGCTTTGGTTGTCGATGAAGACTCATTGGAATATATCTATGACGTGACAGATATCGGGAGTCAATATACAATGAGTCCTCTTGATGCGGCTTACAATCTTGAAAAATTAAAAAATCAGGATCGTAATGTAGCAAGACAGCGTGAAATAGCAGCTATCTATAATGAAAAACTCAAAGGAGTCGATCATATTACTTTGCCTGATCTTGGAGAGAGTCATGCCTGCTCTTTATATATTATAAAAGTCGATAAAAATCGTGACTCTTTCGCCCGTGCTCTTGATGCCAAAGGTATTGAGTCGGGATTGCACTACATTCCTCTGCATCTTATGAGTTACTATAAAAGTAAGTATTCGCTACGTGTCAATGACTTTCCTGTGGCTTTGAGAAATTTTCAACAGGTTCTTTCTATCCCTAATTTTGCAAGCATGAGTGATAAAGAGATTAATTATGTTTGTGAATCTATAAAAGAAATTAGTAAAACACGAGTCTAATGGTTTCGTGGATCGAGCGTTACTTTTACGCTCCAACGCTTTTTCAAAAGCTACTCTCATGGCTTTTGTCTCCTCTAGCTCTTTTGTACTGTTTTATTATGAAATTGCGTTTTATGCGTACTGATGTCAAAGATTTTAATATTCCTATTGTTAGTGTTGGAAACCTTACGGTGGGCGGTAGTGGTAAAACGCCTCTTGTAACGGCCTTGGCATCACAATCTTACAAGCCTGCCATTGTGTTACGTGGTTATGGACGAAAGTCGCAAGGCTTACATGTAATCTCTGATGGTATGAGTATTTTAAACGATGTATTCATCAGTGGTGATGAAGCGATGATTTACGCCGATAAGTTACCTCAATGTATTGTCATTGTAAGTGAAAAACGAGATGAAGGTATTGAGACAGCCAAAGCGATGGGTGCGAAAATCGTCTTTTTAGATGATGGCTATTCAAAACACTACATTAAAAAACTTGATATTGTTATTGATGTCAATACTCCTAATAATTTCTGTCTTCCATCAGGTCCTTATAGAGAACGTCATTGGCAGGGTAAAGAGCTCTTACATGTAAGTGAAGGCATCGACTTTAAACGTCAGGTTATATTGAAAGATGCTACAGATAAGATGTTATTAGTTACTGCTATTGCCCGTCCTGAACGACTTGATGCTTTTTTACCTGAAGTCATTGGTAAGGAGTACTTTCCCGACCATCACTATTTCAAAAAATCGGAACTTGAGAACCTTTTACATGTAAGCAAGGCTGATTCACTTCTGGTGACCTACAAAGATTTTGTCAAAATTAAAGAGTTCTCTCTGCCACTTTCACTGCTCGACTTGGAACTGACGCTAAAACCTGAACTCCTTGAAGTGATTAA
This sequence comes from Campylobacterota bacterium, assembly GCA_034659135.1. GTDB lineage: Bacteria > Campylobacterota > Campylobacteria > Campylobacterales > Sulfurimonadaceae > S010-53. The sequence continues at coordinate 37 of JAYEGP010000190.1, read as the reverse complement.
AATTGAGTCACAATAATGTGATGTTATAGCGTCACTA
>JAYEGP010000189.1:0-2473 GCA_034659135.1 Campylobacterota bacterium | reverse complement strand
CACCAAATTTAAGGGCATCAAGCAAGAAACCAAATTTCTCTTGCGCCTCTTCCTCTTCAATACCAAGCAGTTTAAAGATTTCAGATTGAACATCTTCTTTGTGAATACGGATCGATCCACCACCAAGCTCAGTACCATTGAGTACGATGTCATAAGCGATAGACTCGATATCTTCAACATGCTCGTGGTTGAGATCTTTGGGTTGGGTAAAGGGGTGGTGCAGTGCTTTCACGCGACCATCTTCGATCTCAAACATCGGGAAGTCAACAACCCATAAAAACTCAAAGGCTTCTGGGTCGATAAGGTTCAGCTTCTCATGTTCAGCAAGGAAGATTCTAAAACGACCCATATAATCCCATACGGTCTTTTTATCACCCGCACCAAAGAAGACAACATCGCCCACTTCAAGCTCAGTACGCTCGATGAGTAGCGCGATATCTTCTTCAGAGAAGAATTTGATCAGTGGTCCCTTAAGGCCATCCTCTTTCATCTGGAAATAGCCCAGACCGTGTGCGCCAAACTGACGTACATAGGTTTCAAAAGCTTTCATTTCACGTTTTGAGAACACCAAGTCAGCACCCGGAACACGAAGCGCTTTAATACGGTTCATCTTAGGGTTTTGTGCGATCTTAGTGAAGATCTCATTGTCACAACGTTCAAAAATGTCAATAACATCTACCATCTTCAAACCAAAACGCATATCAGGCTTATCAGATCCGTAACCTTCCATAGCATCCGCATAGGTCATACGGTTGAATGGTGGCTTGATCTCATGACCGGCTGCTTCAAAGATACCTTGAAGTAACTCTTCAGCCACGCCAATCACATCTTCTTGATCACAAAAACTCATCTCAACATCGATCTGAGTAAATTCCGGTTGACGGTCTGCACGCAGATCTTCATCACGAAAACATTTTGCCATCTGGAAGTAACGATCAAATCCACCCACCATTAAGAGCTGTTTGAAAAGCTGTGGTGATTGTGGAAGTGCGTAGAATTCACCATCATGAACACGACTCGGTACAAGATAGTCACGAGCACCCTCAGGAGTCGATTTGGTTAAGATCGGAGTTTCAACTTCTAAAAACCCTAAACGATCAAGAACATTACGTGTCGCGACAGATGCTTTTGAACGAATCTTAAAAGTCTCATACGAAGCAGGAGAGCGAAGATCAAGATAACGGTACTTTAACTTCGTCTCTTCACCGACAAGCGGATCACCAATGACAAATGGCATTGGAGCCGAGCGGTTTTCAATAATCAACTCACTCACTACAACTTCGATCGCACCTGTTTTTAGGCGTGGATTTGTCAGACCTTCACCACGATGACGTACCTTACCTTTGGCGATAAGTACAAACTCATCACGAACTTCATTGGCAATTTTATGCGCTTCTACACTATCAGCAGGGTCATTGACCAACTGAATCAGGCCACTTTTATCGCGTAAATCGATAAAGATAATGCCCCCATGATCACGATGGTTATTTGCCCAACCGCTTAAGACAACATCATCTCCGACATTGGCTTCACTTAAATCCGTACAATAATGACTTCTCAATATAGAGTCCTCTTAATATAAATATTTTCGCGATTATAGCTAAGGGTCGCTTAGAGGTTTTATAATCGTATTTTTGATGGATTTACTTTTCTTTCTTTCTTTTCAGCTCTTAGATAGCAAACTACCTAACAAGAAAAATAGACAGGAACAATAATGTTAAAAATAGTTTTACAACTCCTAGTCACAACGCTTCTACTCTCCTACGCTGCACCTCTCAAAAAGACAGGACAGGTAAAGAGTTATGATGCTAGTGGGAATGAGATAAGCACTGAGAGTGCTAGAGATGACGGGCATTATCAAGCAGGTGTTGCTATTAGTTACTCTCGTAGTGGAGATGTGGTTACTGATGATGCTACGGGTTTGGAGTGGCAGGATAATGAGAGCATCCAAAAGCCTTGGGTGACACAAGCAAATTATGATGCAGGCAATTACAGTGATACTTCAGGGGATACTGCTACAACATACTGTAGCAATCTATCTCTTGATGATGGAGGGTGGCGACTTCCTAGCATAGAGGAGTTAGAAACTTTAGTAGATGATGGAAAATATAACCCTAGTGTTACAGAAGGGGTGTTTCAACATATCTCCTCGTCCTACTATTGGTCTTCTACTTCCGCTGCGCACTACAGTGGCAGCGCGTGGGCTGTGAGCTTCTACGACGGCCGCTCGGGCAGCGGCTATAAGAGCAATAACGGTTATGTTCGGTGTGTGCGAGGCGGACAATAGATACTTTGAAAATTAAAATGAGAATTAGATATGCATTACGATAATTTACCCATCTATAAACTAGCACTAGATTTATGTGTTTATGTTGAAACAATTGTAAAAAGTTTTGATAAATATTTTAAATATACAGTGGGCAGTGATTTACGCAAGTATTCAAAAAGAATTCTATTTGGTATTCATAAGGCA
>JAYEGP010000188.1:0-12304 GCA_034659135.1 Campylobacterota bacterium | reverse complement strand
CTAAAGAAGAAGCGGTTCGCCTTAAAGTGTCGGAAGAATAGTTTTAACTAAGCCCAGCGCTTGAGATCGGTGAGAGAGCTTTTTTTTCACCCCATCATCAAGTTCTCCTAAGGTCTGATCATATCCTTTTGGAATAAAAATCGGATCATAACCAAAGCCATGGTCTCCTCGTGGTGTTGTGATAACATCACCATACATCCAACCATGCACTGTGGACTCTTGCCCCTTACCTACAATAGCAATCGCCGCAGTATAATAGGCAGATGAACGCTTCACTCCTTTTACATGTAAGCCTTCTACTACCTTGAGAAGATTATCTTTATCACTAGCATCATCTGCGGCATACCGAGCACTGTAGATACCCGGTTCACCCCCTAAAGCATCAACACTGATACCGCTATCATCAGCAATAACAATAGCATCCTCATCACCCAAGGCTTCATAGACTGCCCGTGCTTTAATCAAGGCATTCTCTTTAAAGGTGAGTGCATCTTCAAGAATTTCAAAAGGCTCAATCAGATCACTATAAGCAATAACCTCATACGCATCACACATCAATTTGATCTCACGAATCTTGCCTTTATTCGATGTTGCTAGTACCAATCTCATCATTTTCCTTAGCGCTATCTTTACTCGACCATGTAAGAGGAGTAAAGAAAAGTTTTTATATTATAATGTCGCATTCTATCTAAAGGTTGTGTAATGTTTAAGAAAGTGATGCCCTTATCGGCGATTTTATCACTACGTTTTCTAGGTCTATTTTTAGTCCTTCCTGTACTCTCACTCTATGCTATGGGGATGGAAGGCGCGACACCTCTGCTCGTTGGAGTTATCGTGGGTGGCTATGCGCTGACTCAAGCTATTTTTCAAGTACCTTTTGGAACGATGAGTGATAAAATTGGACGTAAAGTGACACTTCTTATTGGTCTGCTTATCTTTTTAATAGGCTCAATTATCTGTGCTGTTAGCGACAATATCTATCTCCTTATGTTTGGGCGTTTTCTACAAGGTGCCGGCGCTATTGGTTCCGTTATAACGGCTATGATAAGTGACCTTGTTCCTGAAGAGGTACGTGGTAAAGCGATGGCGATCATGGGTGCAACCATTGCTATTAGTTTTGCTATTGCTATGGGACTGGGTCCCGTTATTGGAGCCTCTTATGGTGTTGCCTCACTCTTTTGGATTACAGCACTCTTAGCACTTGCGGCCATTATTTTACTTTTTACCAAGGTCCCTACACCGCCACGTATTAAGCATATCTATCACAACACAGCAAAAACCTCAGATATCTTTAAAGACCCCAACCTCTTAAGCATGATTATCATCAATGCCATGCAAAAAGGGATGATGACGATCGCCTTTGTTCTCATTCCCATCATTTTAACTTCAGAGACCTTCGCTTGGCAAAAGAGTGACTTATGGCAAGCCTATCTACCTGCGATGATCTTTGGTCTCCTTGCTATGGGACCCGCAGTCGTCTTTGGTGAAAAACGCAATAAGCCAAAACTGATCTTTTTAGTCTCCATTATACTTTTTATTATTGCATTCGCATTGATGGGGTTTGGAGACACCTCAGCACTTTTTATTATAGGAGTGGTCAGCTTTTTTATCGGTTTTAATATGATGGAACCCTTAGTACAGTCTATGATTTCTAAATTTGCAAAGGTTCATCAAAAAGGTGCCGCCTTAGGTATGGGTAACTCTGCGGCGTATTTTGCAACCTTCATTGGGGGTACCTTTGCTGGTCTCATGCTTGATGTCTCAGATCGTGAGACTATTGGTGGCGTCATGGTAGCTTTAGGTTTTATCTGGCTCATCTGGACATTTAAACTTGAAAATCCAAAACGCTATGCACATCTATTTATTCCTATAGTCGAAGTTGACATGACTAAGCTCGAAAGCTTAGAGAGTGAACATATTGCTGAATGGTATATCAATGAGAGCGAAGCACTTGTAGCGGTAAAATATCAGAAAGAAGCTATAGAAGAAGAGGCTTTAAAAAGCGCTATCTTAAAGGCTTAATCGGCGCTATTTAGCTCGATGCCCAGACGAGCTAGAATCGGCTCAAGAGCACGTTTCATCGTTTGAGGGGTGAAAGGTTTGACAATATACCCATTGGCACCAATCTTCATGATACGAACCACTGTCTTTTTCTCAGCTTCTGTCGTTACCATAACGACACGAATTCTGTTGTACTGTTGATCAGAGCGCATTTTTTCTAAAAAAACATCGCCATTCATCTCAGGCATATTCACATCAAGTAAAATCAGAGAGATATGTTCATGGTGCTCTTTAAGTTGGGCGAGAGCCTCTATGCCATTGCCTGCCTCAATCATAGTGACATCCTCTTTAATCAAACGCCCTAAAACATTCTTCATAACACGACGTATCGTAACACTATCATCAACAATCATTATATGTAACATCATTTTTCCTGCTAGACTTAATTGAGCATAATTCTATCGAAAAAAATCTAATTTTATAACACGAACTGCCATACCCGCTTCTAAATTACCATCATCTTCACCGGTAATCATCAAGGCACTTGAATGGAGCATATTCGTTAAGATCGCAGAACTTCCCACTTTTTTACCTTCAAAATCTACCCAATAGTTACCCTCTTCAAAGCTAAGATTACAGGCAGTAAACTCACTTTTTTTAGAGCGTTTGCTAAAAGGGACTTTGAGTTTTGCTTCAATAACATTGAGCGCACTCTCATGACCCAACATTCTCCCAATAAGCGTTAGCCCATAGAGAATAAAAGTCACGGTTGAAGAGTAAGCAAAACCAGGAAGTGCCAAAATCATCTTACCCTCTTTTTGTGCCAGCATAATATGTTGACCGGGTTTAATGTTTACCCCCTTATACACAACATCCGCGCCCAAAGCAGGAATAATATCTTTGACAAAATCATAATCACCAACACTGACACCACCGGTGCTAACCACTAAGTCAGCTGAGCCCAGAGCATTTTCAAAGCTACGCATTATCGAAGCTTCATCATCACCAATGACACCAAGTTGAATCACCTCAGCACCTGCCATCTTTGCAATCGCTTCAATAGTCATATGATTGGTACTTCGAATTTGTGAGTCTGTCTGTGCAGCTTCTCCAATATCTAAAATTTCACTTCCCGTAGAGATCACAGCAACACATGGACGCTGCATGAGCGAAACCATCACCTTCTCAACACCCGCCATAACACCAATTTCTGCAAAGCCAATCTTCGTACCTTTTTTTATCAGTACCTCGCCTTTAGCGTAACTCTCACCAATAGGACGAATGCTAAAACCTTTAGGCACACTCTCTACGATCTTGATGACACTACCCTCAACCCTTACATTTTCAATAGGAATTAAGGTATCCGCACCTTGAGGCATCTTCGATCCGGTAAAGGTCTTAATACAATTGCCACCACTCACCTCAGCAATCACCTCACTACCAGCGGGATTATCTCCTTTAATCTCAATCTCACCCCACTCCTGATCGGCATGTAAAATAGCGTAGCCATCCATTGCTGAAGTTAAAAATTTAGGATCATTATGGGGCGCAACGATATCTTCAGCTAAAACACGTCCAAGAGCATCACTGATAAACAGCTTCTCTTGACGCATTGGAGGCAAGGCTAAGAGCTCTAACATGTTCATTGACGTTTCATAAGATATCATGACTTAGCTCCTAGGAGTCCGCTACCGTGTATAGGGGTCGAACGATCTGCAGCGTAAACACGCTGACCCGCTTTAAGATCATATTTCCAGATCGGAGCACTGGCCTTAAAATCTTCAACAAAGCTATCAATCATCTCCAGAGCAACTCGGCGTTTTGGAGAAAATACCGCAGCAATATAAGAAGATTCATGCAGCATCACATCACCACGACTGTGCGCCATTTTAACAATCGCGCCCGCCTCTTTTGCTCTGTTTTGCCAAGCCGAAAACCAATTTTCCAAGATAGGCTCATAGATATCAAAACTCAAGCCATCAATACCGTCTTCACTACGAACCGTACCGATAAAAGGGATGTAAGCGCCATAATTACTTTGCACCTCTTCATCATACCATCGCGAGAGTATCTCACTTACATGTAAGGGTCCATCATAGAGTTCTACCATGATATCAACCGCCACAAACAGGAGGTAAAAGTGAAACTTTATCACCCTCTTTAAGTGGTGCATCAAGAGAAGAGACCAAGGTGTCATTAACAGCAACCGCCGCACTCTCTAACCATGCTTTTAACTCAGCATCTTCGTTTAAGATATTGGCTACGTCTTGTAACGTGCTCGCTTCGATCTGCATCGGCTCTTTTTGAATGGGACCTAGAAATTCAACCTGTACCATCTTACTATCCTTACATGTAACATTGCGGAGATTATAGCAAAAGCTAGATATAATACGCGACTTAAACTTAGGAGTCAGCCTACTTTGATTTTTGGAAGAATAGACTATATCAACCTCTTACCTTTTCACGTTTTTATGAAACGCTACGTTCAAAGTTCTCAACTCTCCATGAGTATGCATTACAAAAGAGGAGTGCCCTCCAAGATCAATGCTGACTTTGCCGCACGTCGTGTCGATGCTGCTTTTATCTCTAGTATCACTGCTCAAAAACGTCACTATGTTCCTTTAGGTATTGTCGCAAAAAAATCGGTCCGTAGTGTTTTACTGATTCCTAATGCATCCCATGAAAATGACACCGCCTCGGCAAGTTCTAATACCTTAGCAGAGATTCTTAAGCTTCAAGGTCGTGTGCTTATTGGTGATGAAGCATTACGTTATTTTCATGAAGATGATGAGGCCATTGATATGGCACAGGTCTGGAATGAACGATACGCGCTCCCTTTTGTCTTTGCACTTTTATGTTTTCACACCCAAAGAAAAACCTTAGAAAAAACTCGAAAAAGGTTTATGCGCTCTAAAACTAGAATCCCACGTTACCTTTTAGACAAGGCTTCACAAGAAAGTTCCATAGCCCCGCAAGATATTATTGCTTATCTAGAACTAATAAGCTATGATATAGACAACAAGGCAGTCTTAGGACTAAAAAAGTTTTGGAGACTCAGCCAAAAAGTTTGAAAAGGTTGTGCTTATGAGATTATTTTTTCTTCTGTCTCTCTCTCTTGGTACACTTCTTGCCATTGAGCCTATCCAACCCATACCTTTAACTCTTGATGATATTGATCTTCAAAAAGCAAAACTAGGACGGCTTCTCTTTAGCGACCCCTTACTCTCTAAAGATGGTACGGTCTCATGTAACTCCTGTCATGATTTGAGTCTTGGTGGCGCGGATAGTCGCAAGGTCTCTATTGGTATCGAAAACAAAAAAGGCAATATTCAATCCCCTACAGTTCTCAATGCACGTTACAATTTTAAACAGTTTTGGAATGGTCGCGCAGAGACCTTAAAAGAGCAGGCCGATGGTCCGCTTCATAATCCTGTAGAGATGGCAATGGATAGAGAAAAAATAGAACATTATCTTAATCAATCTGATTCTTATAAAGATATGTTTAAAAAGGTCTATGATGAAAACTCGGTATCGTATGAGAATGTTATTGATGCTATTGTTGAGTTTGAAAACGCCTTAGTCACTCCAAACAGTAGGTTCGATCAATTTTTATATAAAAAAATCTCACTAAGCGAAGATGAGGCAGCAGGATATTTACTCTTTAAAACTTTGGGCTGTATCACCTGTCATAACGGCATTAATGTCGGAGGCAACTCCTTTCAAAAATTTGGTTTAATGCAGAGTGCCCTGCATGTTATCACTACTCCTGATCGCTACGCCATTACCAAAAATGAACGCGATAAGAACGTCTTTAAAGTACCTACTTTACGAAATATTGAGCATACCGCTCCTTATTTTCACGACGCTTCATCAACAACGCTGTATGAAGCCGTTAAAGACATGGGCTACCTCAATCTTGGTATCACCCTAGAAGAGCATGAGATAAATCAGCTCGTTCTTTTCTTAAAATCACTTAGTGGTGAGCAAGCCGCTATTTTAAAAGAAGAGTAAAGAATGCGTAGTATTTTAAATTCCCTAATAGCTGTCATTATTGCCCTTACCTCTATCCTATTGTTAGTACTCTTTTACTCCCATCAAAATGAATTTTCAAATCATTACAAACAGATACTAAGTGATCTGCATAACCTTGACTCTACTGAGCATAAATTAACCTATAATATTTTACAAAACACCCTCTATCTTTATAGCAATCAAGATAGTATTTCACAAAATCGTCAGCAACTCTCACGCGCTATCGATGCGCTGCAATCGCATACACTCATGCAAGAGAGTAGCTACCAAAATGTTCTTGAACAACTCCAAAAACTAAGTACCCAAAGTGATGAGTACTATTATCAACTTGATAGTTTTTTATCCCTTAATGCAGGTATCAAAAACTCATTTATTTATATTAATACTCACGCCTATGAAGCTATTATCAAAGAAAAACACGATCCTAATATTATTCGCACAAGCCAATACATCTCAAAGGCTTTTGTTACCGCGGGGCGTACTCTTGATTCAGATCTTCTTATAGCTACGAATGCGCGTATCGAGAAATTGCAAGAGTATAATAAAAACCTCAAAAAATCCAGTCGTGCTATCGGTCTCTTTTTGTTACATGTAAGGTTTATTTCAGAGAACTTTCCTGCTTATATTGAGACGCTCAACCACCTCTTATCGAGCCCTTTATTAGCGGATATCACCAAGATAAGCGAAGATTTCACAAGCATAGCAACGCAAGACATTGAGGCACTCAATCGCTTTGCTCTGCTGTTAATGACTCTTTTTATCATCTCAATAATTTCAATCTCTTTTTTACTCATACGCCTTCGTCATGAGAACCTAAAGCTTGAAAAAACACAAGATGAGCTAAATAACTCGCTCATTTATGATCATCTCACCGGTCTTAGAAATCGCTTTAGTTTTGAAAAAGAGTTACGCCACTTCCAACATCCTACACTCATCTTGTTCAATATCGATAACTTTAAACATGTCAATGACTTTTACGGTATTGAAATTGGAAACTTTGTTCTCAAAGAGTGTGCACAACTTCTCAAAGATGTCACACTTAATCGTTTTGATGAGCAGATATTTCGTCTCGGTGGTGATGATTTTGGAATCATCATTGAAGATGTCTCTTTAGAAGCTGCACAGCATAATGCTGAGACTATTATACACGCCATAGATAGTCATATTTTCAGTATCAATAACCTTGTGGTCTCTATTAGTGTTTCAGCAGCCATCAGTGACCAAGCCCCTCTCATTGAAAATGCTGATATGTCGCTCAAATATATCAAAACTATTGCCAATGAGCATCTTATTATCTACAGTGAAGAACTTGGACTCAAAGAGTCCGTTTCTAAAAATCTCAACATAACTAACACCTTAAAAGAGGCCATTAAAAATGATTTTGTTGTACCCTATTTTCAACCCATTTTTCATCTTGAACATAAAAAAATTGAAAAATATGAGGCCTTAGTTAGAATCGAATCTGCTGATGGCACAATCCTTCAGCCTTGGCAATTTCTACCTACCGCGGTAAAAACTTCCTATTATGCAGATATTACTCGTATCATGATCCAAAAAAGTATGGCCTACTTTAAAGACCTTCCTTACCGATTTTCTGTTAATCTCGCTATGCAAGATCTTCTCAATAAAGAGCTTATGGAAGTGATTAAAGCCACACTAGAAGATGATAAAGAGACCGCTAAACGATTGGACTTTGAGCTCTTAGAGAGCGAACATATCAGTGATATTGACTTGGTAAACCGTTTTATTCATGATATTAAAGCTTACGGTTGTCGCATCTCCATTGATGATTTTGGTTCGGGCTATTCTAATTTTTCATACCTTTTACGACTCGATATCGATATTATCAAAATCGATGGTTCACTGATTAAAGAGATTAACACCAATCCAAAAAGCTATCGAATCGTCAAGACCATTGTTGAGTTTGCGAGTATTAACACCTTTGATGTCGTAGCAGAATTTGTTGAAGACCAAGCAATTGCTGAATGCTTACAAACCCTTGGCATTACTTATGCTCAAGGCTACTATTACGGAAAACCACGACCAGATACCCTTTAAAACCATCTTTACATGTAAGGACAAAAAATGCCTAATAATTCAAAACTTAATGCGATCTGTTCGCAGCTTTTAACACAAGACGATCTCAAGCTCTCTCAAGCCCTAATCAAAGAGATTTTAAATGCTAATGTCTTAACTCAAATAACGGTCACTGAACAGCACAGTTCTATTAGAATATTTGCTACCAAGCAGCTCTATCTCTCTCAAATCACTCCATTATTGCACGATTTTGGATTTAATATTATTGATGAAGTCACCTACAATATTGAGCATGAAAAAAGCCTCATCTATATCAACCGATTCAATCTTGATGTGAAAGATCCTAAAAAACTCTCAAGCTCAAAAAATAATATTGAGACCATAGTCTCTGATGCCTTACTCCAAAAAAACTTTTCACAATGTAAGCTCTATTCTCTTGTCTTTTTTGAAAATCTTTCTACACGAGAAGTGACCCTACTTCGTGCCTTTATTGAGTATGTTAATCAAGCTGTTATCGCTATTAATCACGATAGCATACTCTACACCTTAGTGTCGTATCATGCGCTTTCCAAGCTCTTTATTGATTATTTCACCACAAAGTTTGAGCCTGATTTAAACGCTCGTGAAGAGAAGCTTCAAAAACTCTCGCAAGCTATTGAAGATCAGATTAAAACCGTTCCTAACATCACGGATGATAAAATCTTAAAACTCACCTATGCAGCCTTGCAGTCCATGTTGCGTACCAACTATTTTTTACATCGTGAAAGTATCGCTTTTAAAGTCGATACTAAAACTTTTTCAGAAAACCTCAAAGGGCTTCAACCCAATATAGAGACCTTTGTCTATCACCCAGAGTTTAGTGGTTTGCATCTTAGAATGAGTCGTGTCAGTCGTGGGGGCTTACGCTGGAGTGAACGTCACGAAGATTACCGTCAAGAGGTGAAATCACTCATGGTCACGCAAGAGGGTAAAAACTCCATTATTATTCCTGATGGGGCTAAAGGTGGCTTCGTTATTCATAAGAAGAAATCTGAAATCACCAAAGCCTATTTTGAAGAGATCTATCGTAGTTTTATCCACAATCTTCTTGACTTAGTTGATAATATGAGTGATACTAAAGTGATCAAAAATCCTGATATCGTTGCTTATGATGGCGATGATGCCTACTTCGTTGTGGCAGCAGACAAGGGAACCGCATCCATGAGTGATGTGGCCAACTCTGTGGCTATAGAGCGCGGCTTTTGGCTTGGCGACGCCTTTGCTAGTGGGGGCAGTAACGGTTTTGGTCACAAAGATCTTGGCATTACGGCTAAAGGGGCGCTTGTCTCTACTAAACGCTTCTTTATTGAAGAGGGTATTGATATCAATAAAGATAGCATTAGTGTTGTAGGAATCGGTTCGATGAATGGCGATGTATTTGGAAATGGTCTGCTCGATTCTCAGGCCTTTAAACTTTTAGCTGCCATTTCACACAAAGAGATCTTTGTCGATCCCAATCCTATTCCTATGGTAGCCTTTGAAGAGCGTCAACGTCTCTTTGTCGCTAAGAACGGTAGCTGGAATGCCTATAACACTTCATTGATCTCCAAAGGCGGTGGTGTCTTTTTACGCTCTCAAAAATCCATTGAACTCAGTGATGAGATCAAAAAAATGATCAAGACCAACCAAAAGAGTCTCTCAGGTGAAGAGCTTGCCCGTGCCTTTTTATGCATGGATATTGACATGCTCTTTAATGGTGGCGTCGGTACCTATGTCAAAAGTTCCGATGAAAGCAATTTAGACTTGGGTGATAAACAAAATGAGGCGGTTCGTGTGGACGCTTCTGATCTACGCGCTAAGGTAGTTTCAGAGGGAGGGAATCTGGGCTTCACCCAAAAGGCTCGCATTGAGTATGCTCTTCTTGGTGGGAAAATCAACCTCGATGGGATTGATAATGCAGCAGGTGTCAATACCTCTGATCATGAAGTCAATCTCAAAATACTTCTCAATACCATCACCCACAAAGGCTTGCTTAGTGTCGATGAGGCGCAAGCTCTCCTGCAATCCTTAACCGAACAAGTTGTTAATACGGTCTTATGGAACAACTACTCACAAGCCATCGCTATTTCACGTGATGAGATGCTAAGCAAACTGTTTATCAATGACTTTATTACTGCCGTTGAAATTTTAGAGACCGAAGTTATCGCCTTTAATCGACGTGATTTTTTTATTCCTAAAAATGAGAACATTCATGAGGTTATCACCGGCCAAGGCTCCATTGTTCGACCCATTTTGAGTTTTATGCTCTCGTATTCTAAAATCTTTATTAAAGACTTTTTACTCCAGAGCGAATTTACACAAGAGAGTTTTGCACAAGAGTACCTGTTTAAATATTTTCCAAAATCTTTTATTAGTGCCTATGAGCATGAAATTAAAGGGCATCCACTTCGCAATGAGATTATCGCTACCGTGATCGCCGATATACTGATCAACCAGCAAGGGGCTACTTTTATTAGCGATTATAAGAAGTTAGGAGCAGATAATTTTCTTATAAAGATCAAGTCTTACCTGATTAGTAACCAACTCTTTGGTGCCAATGACATTCGCCACGAGATCTATCGTAATGATTTTAAACTCCACATTGACCATCAATACAAACTTCTTAGCGATATTGAACATACCCTTAATTTCTCTACGCGGTGGATGGTGAAATATCTTGACAGCTCTCAGATTGATGCCGTTCATATCCTCGACTATAAACAGCCTCTTTTTGAGCTGCTTAAACGTATCAACCCGAAAAATCCAAAACATTATCTCGATGACAATGAGAACTTTAACCACTTCTTTAACCACTTAAAGTATTTACGTTTTGCTATTTCGACGATTATTATTAAAGAGGAGACCCATCACAGTTTTGAAAATGTAGCGAAGCTCTTTTACAAAGTAGTCAACGAATTTGAAATTTTAAATATTATCGCATCTCTTGATAAGGTACAGATAAGTGCTACAACCGAGATCAAACTCAAACACCAACTTTTACAATTTATCGAGTTTATTGTGGTACACTTTACACAAAAAATATTAGAGTTTCAACGTGTCGATGAGAGTGCAGAAGTGGCATTTCAAAATTATATTGCCAATGATCAAAAAGGGTTTGAGCTTATCAAGGCAGAGCTTACAAGCTTTATTGAACACGAGCAAAAAGACATTAAAGAGATCGCAGTCACGGTGAATCAACTGATGTCTTCTGCTATTTAATACTTACATGTAAAGCTTTTTTAGCTTTACATGTAAGCTAGAGGCTAATAGTACTTAAGGCACTATCAATACGTAATACCGTCTCTTCTTTGCCAATAATTGCCATCACACTGTCAATCCCTGGTCCACCCATTTTTCCAAGAAGTGCAATACGAAGCGGTTGACCAATTTTTCCAAAACCGATCTCTCGCTCAGTAACTACAGCTTCAACGATATGGTGATAATCACTTGGTAGATGTAAGGTCTCTGCACTCATAATGCGTGCTTTAAAATCTTCTAGTATCGCTTTCGCATCCCCTTTAAAGCCTTTTTTAACCGCTTTTTCATCATAAGATGTCGGCGTATCAAGAATCTCTTTAATCTGCGTCACCATCTCCACTAAAGTTTTTGAACGCTCTTTAATCGCATCGAGTAAAATCTCTTTTTTATCATGTGAACTAAGAACAAGATCATAATCTTCAAGAAGTTTTGCTAAATGCTCATTTGAGCTATTTTTAATATAGTGCGCGTTGAGCCAATCGAGTTTTTCGGTATTGTAGATTGAGGCTGATTTATTAATATCGTTTGGATCAAAAAGAGCAAGCATCTCATCAAATGAAAAAATCTCCTGATCACCATGACTCCAGCCTAAACGTACTAAAAAGTTCAAGAGTGCTTCGGGAAGATAACCCATCTCTTTGTAAGCCATAACATCCGTAGCCCCATCACGTTTTGAGAGTTTTTTACCCTTTTCATTATGAATCATTGGAACATGATAAAACTCTGGCAGATCAAATCCAAGTGCATTATAAACTACGATCTGTTTAGGCGTGTTTGAGAGGTGGTCATCCCCACGAATAACACTATTGATGCCCATAAGTGCATCATCAATGGCAACCACAAAGTTATAAGTAGGCGCGCCATCACTGCGTGCAATGATAAAGTCATCCATAATATCATCAACATTAAAATCGATAGTACCCTTAATGCCATCTTTAACCTGTATCGTACCACTTAA
>JAYEGP010000187.1:0-2496 GCA_034659135.1 Campylobacterota bacterium | reverse complement strand
ATGTTCCGCTTTCAGTGATTATTCCCGCTTTTGTTATCAGTGAACTTAAAACAGCATTTGAGATAGGTTTTTTGCTCTTCTTGCCTTTTTTAGTCATTGATATGGTCGTCGCATCGATCTTGATGTCTATGGGTATGATGATGTTACCTCCTGTCATGATCTCTCTGCCTTTTAAGATATTGATTTTTGTCTTGGTTGATGGGTGGAATCTGCTCATTGGAAACTTGATAGCGAGTATTAAGTAACTATGTATACCCCTGAAAATCGTGATATAGTATTTTAGTCTATAGATTTTATATTTTTCAATAAAATCAGAATTTTAGCAACAATTTATCAGCATATTTTTGGTACATATTAATTCTTTATTGTCACATGAAAAACGCAGACACAAAGCTGTCCAGACACCTTTATATACTTCAACTATAAATCGTAGTAGGAGTATCATATGAGACGATGCAAAGCAAGCCCAATAGCCGAAGAGTTTGATAAAACCCAACTTGTAGAGAAAGAGTTGG
The DNA here is from genome assembly GCA_034659135.1 of Campylobacterota bacterium. Classification (GTDB taxonomy): domain Bacteria; phylum Campylobacterota; class Campylobacteria; order Campylobacterales; family Sulfurimonadaceae; genus S010-53. Next base: position 1,981 of record JAYEGP010000187.1, on the reverse strand, counting down.
TGGATAAAATATCCTTATGGATGCTAAGAATAATAGTAAAATTAGGAGGAAGTAGGGAGTTTCTAGACAATAGAAATTACTTTCATAAAGATAATATAGCTTATTTTTTAGAAATGAGTAAATACATTGAAATGGAGAATGAAGACTTTAAAAGAAGTGAACCTCTCGCCCTACTAAAAAGAAATTATAAAAAACTAGAAGAGAGGAAACGATTTACAAGCTCAGCCATTCTTACTAAAAATATAAAGCAAATTTCAAAGTTGATGAACCTCAATAGTTACGAAGAGCAGATACTAGAATTTGTTGTGCTCATGAGTCAATATGAGGTTCTTGATGACACAATAGATTTACTCGGAGACGCTCTTAATACAACTCAGGTTAAAAGAGCTTTGAGTGATATATTAGCTATACCAATCAAATCTGTAAACAGTGCATTTAAATCCAATTCAAAGTTAAGTAAATCTTCCATTATTACTATTGATAAAACGAATACTAATACCTTGGGAAGAAAAATTGAAATCATTAGTGATGAGTTTGCCGATAATATGCTCAATCTCGATGAAGACATTTCAGTAATGATTAAAAACTCTGTAAGAAGCTGTGATGTTGGAACACTTACATTACATGATTATGCACATCTCTCAAAAGATATCGATATTCTTATTCCCTATCTAAAAAATGCCGTTACATGTAAGAAAGAGGGTGTTAATATACTCCTGTATGGGCTTCCTGGTACGGGTAAAACAGAACTTGCAAAGACAATTTCAGACACGTTAAACACTAAACTCTTTGAAATAAGCTACGCTGATGAAGAAGATGAACCGATAGATGGTAAGCAGAGATTAAAAGCTTACAAAACAGCTCAGGCTCTCTTATCAAATCAAAACATCATCCTTATGTATGATGAAGCAGAGGATATTTTTGACAGCAGTGACAGCTTTTTCGCACCAAAAAGACAGACCGATAAAGCTTGGCTAAACAGAGTTCTTGAAACTAATACCATTCCGACGATTTGGATTACTAATAATATTCACTCCATAGACAATGCGATGGTACGACGCTTTGATTTAAGTATCGAAGTTCCTATCCCCAATAAATCTAAAAGAGCTGAGATAATTAAAAACTACTCCAATAATCTTTTAGATGATAAAAGTATCAAGATGTTGTCTGAGAATGAAAATATTGCACCCGCTCTTATTACACGGGCAACAAAAGTAGTTAGTAATATAGAAGCTGATAACAAAATAGAAGCCTTTACACAAATTTTGAATAACACCTTACTGGCACAGGGGCACAAGAAGATAGAGGAGAAAAACAGATATTCATTACCAAGTGTCTACGACCCAAGATTTATTAATACCACTGCTGATTTAGAAGAGTTGACATTGGGTATTAAAGAGCATCAAAATGCGCGTCTGTGTCTGTATGGTGTAGCAGGAACGGGTAAGAGTGCTTTTGGCAGGTATATTGCTGAGACCTTAGATAAACAAATACTCTTAAAAAAAGGTAGTGATTTAATGAGTATGTGGGTTGGTGGTACTGAGCAAAACATCGCAGCAGCATTTGAAGAGGCAAAAGAAGAAAATGCTGTACTGGTCTTTGATGAAGTGGATAGTTTCTTAGCCGATAGAACTCAGGCAAATAGGAGCTGGGAAGTAACCCAAGTCAACGAGATGTTAGTTCAGATGGAAAACTTTGAGGGTATCTTTATTGCCACAACCAACTTAATGGACAATCTTGATAAAGCCAGTCTAAGACGGTTTGATTTGAAGTTGGAATTTGATTATTTAAAAGCAGACCAAGCTTGGAATATGTTCTTGTCCTATTGTAAAGCGTTGAAGTTAGCTAAACCATCAATCTCATTTAAAAGAGCAGTAGAGAGTTTAAGATATTTAACGCCTGGAGACTTTGTTGCAGTTACAAGACAAAATAGATTTCGACCTATTTTACATGTAAAGGATTTTATTAGTAGGCTTGAAGA
>JAYEGP010000186.1:0-2507 GCA_034659135.1 Campylobacterota bacterium | reverse complement strand
GTCTTTTGAAAGTGCTTATCTTCATTATAACTTTGCTTAAGTGCCTTGATAGAGTTCATACAAGGACTCTCTTTTAGCACTACTGCTTCAAGTTGTAAAGGAAATACAACTAGATATGCGGCACAAAACACCAAACTTTTATATACATTTAATTTCATATCAATTCCCTAAAATACCATTACTCTTTCATATAGAGACTACAGACCGCTAACTGAAAATCTCCCCCGGTTTCAAGATAGCATAACTCCATACTCTCACCAATTAACTCACCTTCTAAATATCCATCTTCATCAATCATTAAAATTTTACCATTGGACTTTAGAACACCTGCAACCTTTTCACAGGCAACACTACTACAACGTTCTGCGAGAAAGCTTTTTCCATCACTACTCTCTTCAGTAATTATAAGATTAATCATACCACCATCATTAGCTATCAATGTTCCACTTTCGCTTGTCTCTGTTCCATGCGTATCGGGAGTACCTATTTTTGCTCCCCAACTTTTGGTACTTCTCCACTCACCTACCAACGTTGCATTACTATCAATAGCACTACTCTCTTCACCACATCCAGCTGTTACTATCATCACGCTAAATAGAGCTATAAACGATAAGAAAATTGTACTGAGTTTTATATGAGTTTTCATGATTTATCCTTTTATTGTTTTTTTGTTTTAGAATAACTTGTCGGGCCATTTTTCCATTCAGAGTGGGGATACCACGATTCAGGGTAGCCCACTTCCTGAGCCATTTTCCCTGCTTCATTAACATACCCATCACTGTATTTGGCTACTAAGCGCCATGCCAAAGACCACCACACCTGTGCCACATTTTCAGCCTGTGTTTTTGAAAATTCAGTTAATAGTGCTTTTACTTTTTTGCGATCTTGCTTATAAAGTGCCAATGCTTTGGCATCCATCGCTTCGACACTCTTTACATGTAAGTGTTCGAGTTCTTCTTGTTTTTGTTGTATATCTTTAATGATATAACTGTATTTGAGTGCTGCCCAGTTAGCAACAAAGTTAAAGGCCCACCAGACACTCTTTTGATCAAACTGATCGCTAAATCCGGTGTAATACGTTTTAGCGATGGAGTCAACACCCACATAAAACGGGGTAATGACCGAACTCATCGGCTCATCGGGTCCAAACCAGACAATACCGCCAATCGGGTCAGGAAGCCAATCACGGGCTTGAAGTACAAAACTGTAACCACTGCGATAGATAGAGAGTGGACGTTCCCAAGCCCCTTCAAGTTTGGCATTGGGATCGCCCGTGTCATTGCCTGCATCTTTAGGACCAGGGTAGCGATACGGATTGCCAAAAGGCCCTGCGGTCATCCCTTTACTCTGATCAAATTCTGTACCTTGATAGTAATCACGATAAAGCTTTATGACATCACGCACGTCGAGTTTTTTATCGGGTTTAATGGAAAAAGGATAGGCTTTTGTATAGCCATCTTTGACCCATGGTGAAAGATTTTTAGACGGTGCCAGTTTTGACTGAACACGCCAGACACGACGCAAGGAGTAATAAGGGTGAGAGTATTCCCCCTCACTTACCGTTTTGAGCCAATCGAGTTTTCCATCTTTAGGATCCCACCAGCCATGTTTTTTAGCGATATTATGCAGGTTTTTACTGTACATCATATCAGGATCATTGATATCGACATCACGAATTCTAAACTCATTGGCCGCAACAAAGACTTCGCCATCGGGCACTTTTTTAGCGACCCATAATCCACCTTCACCCTCAGGACTCGGCGCCATCTCAATGACCCATCCCTCTTTCGTATCGCCAACAGGTAGCGTTTCACCCGTTCCATAATAGCCGTAGGTGTCAATAAGATGGCCTATCAGTTTGATAGCTTCACGCGCTGTTTTGGTACGCTCAAGTGCCACACGACTCAGTTCAGAGCTGTAAAAGAGAAGTTTTCCCGGCTTGGGCTCAGCAGTCACTTTGGCTCCATTGGTCGCTTCACCAAACATCAACTGATGCTCATTCATAATGCCGTAATTTCCTTCAAAATAGGCATAAGTATGGGCTACTTGAGGGATATAACCCAAGGGAATGCTTTGAGGATGCGTGGGATCATCATAGACCGGGCTTCGATCTTTTCCTACATAACGCCGTAAGACATCTGAGTTAAACTCGGGGCGATTTCCCAAGGCTGCGGGGTCATAATAGACGGCGCGCATTGTCCCCTCTTTATGATCAGCGGCGGGAATATGAACCAGACGGTTGTCAAACATCTCACTGTCATCTGAATGTGCTACAAAAACGGAACCGTCTTTAGATGCTCCTTTGGTAATGAGCATGGTCGTACATGTAAACGCAGATGTGGCGAAAACCAAGAAAAAAAGAACACCTGTTAATACTATTCTTTGCATAATGACTCCTTTTTTATACTCTTACTTAGCGACTCCAACGATCGCGCCCATCTTGACCTCATCACCTTTTTTGACCTTAAATTCTTTTATCACTCCGGGTTGAAAAATCAGACAATAGG
>JAYEGP010000185.1:0-2507 GCA_034659135.1 Campylobacterota bacterium | reverse complement strand
TCAATTCTGATTCCTAAAGAATTTTTTCGTATTATTACATGTAAACCGAGAATTAACCCATGCAATTTTTACTTCTTTATGAATTACGCTAAAATCAGCTTCTTATAAATCAGGGAGTCTTATTACATGTACATTGCCATAGAGGGAATCGATACCGCAGGAAAAAGTACCCAAATCGCTCTTCTTAAAGAGGCGTTTAGTGATGCCGTTTTTACAAAAGAGCCCGGTGCAACCCCCATAGGTCATCAGGTACGTGATATTGTTCTTAGTGGGAAGGTAAAAAGTTCCAAAGCAGAACTTCTTCTCTTTTTAGCCGACAGAGCAGAGCATCTTGAAGAGGTTATTAAACCCAATCGTGAGAAGATGCTTATCTCTGATCGTAGTGTGGTTTCAGGAGTTGCCTATGCCATGGTAAAAGAAAACATTTCTTTAGATGAGATTTTAAAACTCAACCATTTTGCGACCGATGGAATCTACCCTGAGAAGGTTTTTCTATTAGAACTGACACCGCAAGAGCTTGAAAATCGACTCTCCCAAAAAGAGCTTGATGGGATTGAATCACGCGGAACTGAATATCTTTTAAAGATTCAAGAGGCTTTAAAAACAGCGGCTAAAACCTTAGCAACAGAGCTCATCATCATCGATGCCAAACGCTCTATTGAGAGCATTTCACAAGGGATTATTAACAACATTCATGACTAAATTTACACCCGTTATAAAAACTGCGACTCATGTCCAAAAAGCACTAACACAAGCCGCCAAGGATCGTAAAATACCCCTTAACAAGGTTGATTTTGACCTACTCTCAGTTCAAACCTACTTTAAAACGCCTAAACATCCTGAGTGGACGCTCTTAGATACAGAACTTGAGCGCATGTTTAATGAAAAAACCATTCGTTCAAACGCTTTAGAACTGCGACAAGAGTATGAGATTCGCATTCGCCCTTATGAGAGTAATTATCTGCCACTAACGCTCAATATGGGACTCGCAGCCAATAAGACAAAAAGCAAAGTCCTTGCCCTGATAAAATCAGGAAATATTCTGCCTTGTGTTTCAGACATCAAAGAACTTGTTAAAAATGAGATCTATCGTAAAAAATTAAAAGCGGGTCTTTTTATCGGGCTTTTTGAACCTGGACTTGATGAGAGCATTGCAAATTTTGTTGATAATTCTCCTTGTGAAACTCCTCTAGAAAATGAGACACGTATCTCTATAGCACTCTCTCCTGGGCCCATTTCTCCTATTCACGATAGTATCATCTACCACTATAACAAGCAAGAAAAATCTGACAATACGATGATAGATGGAATTGATGCTAATGAACTTATCATAGAATATATCAAACCTAAGGCGGGTCAAAACGGTCGTAGCTGTACCGGTCAACACATTGAAGTACGTGAACCTAAAACCGATTATGCAACGTTCTTGAAGAGTGATGAGACCATCATAAAAAAAGATGATGCCAAGAGTATCTTCTATTTCTCAAAAATACCGGGTTATGTCAAAAACGAGGGTGGAAATATCTCCATCTCCAATGAAGTTTCTATAAAAGCAGCAACCTTCCGAGGAACAGGTTCTATTGATCCGGGCAAAGAGAAAGATATTACGGTTAATATTAAGGGTAAAAAAAGTTCTGAAGACTCCATTGGTACAGGAGTAAACATTGATGTTAAAGAGCTCAATGTCGATGGTACCATTGGCTCAAACGTTAAAGTCAAAGCTGATGCACTCAATGTCGGTGAGCAGACGCATAGAAACAGCGAACTTGAAGCCCTTGAACATGCCACCATTAAACTCCACCGTGGAAAACTACGCGCAAAAACTGCTACTATTGATATTCTTGAGACAGGCACGGTCATAGCCGAAGAGGTCAAGGTTAAAAAGATGCTCGGAGGTGAGATCATAGCCCATCGTGTCGTCATCGACGAGCTCATGTCAAATGCTAAGATAACGGCATTAGAAAGCATTGAGATTCTCTCCATCTTTGGTGATGGAAATAAGCTCTATATTGATCCCAATAAGATAGAGAGTTATCATGAGAAAATAGAGACCTTGGTGCAGAGTATCAACACTGAAGAGAAAGCATTTAAAGCGTCACAACTTGACTACACTGACAGGTTCACTAAACATAAAAACCTTGCCCCAAGAATCAAATCTTTTCAGAAAAAAGTCATCGCCGCAACACAAGCAGGTAAACAAGCGATGAAAGCAGATGTTTTACGCATTAAACAATATAAAAAAAGCTCTGAAGCACTTAAAGAACACGCCCAAAACATTGCCATAAAAGGCCAAGAGATAGAAACGCTAAAAGCAGATCTTGAAAAGCTTTATGAGGCCGACATTCATGCTAAAGTCATTCACCATGGTGTTTACAATGGGCATACTCAAGTTATTTTTGTTGATACAAAAACTGGTGAGGAGTATTCCATAACACCAGAACGTCGCTATAAGAGTATTTACATCGATAAAGTCGGTGATAAAAAAATGATTAATTGGGAAACATAAG
>JAYEGP010000184.1:0-2520 GCA_034659135.1 Campylobacterota bacterium | reverse complement strand
ACGCTTATAGAAGAAGATAAACGTGATGATTTACATGTAACATTGCCATACTCCAAAGAGACTTTCAGCGTTCCAAATAATCTTTACATCATTGCAACCATGAATTCCACTGACAAGTCCATTGCGCTTATCGACATCGCCTTACGTCGGCGTTTTACCTTTTTAAAGATGGAGCCTGACAGTAGCTTAGTAAACAGAGAATCAAAAGAGGTTTTTGAAAAACTCAATGCATTTATTACCCAAAAATTAGGAAAAGATTTCCAAATCGGTCACAGCTACTTTATGAATTATGATGATCTCGGTTTTGTGCTAAAATATAAAATTAAGCCTCTCTTGGAAGAGTACTTTTTTGCAGATGAAAATGCACTTGAAGAGGCAAAAAAGATTCTTTCGGAGGCAATGCAAGATGAATAGAGAGACAATTTTACAATTTCTATCAGCACATAAAGAGGAGTATCTTAAAAAATACCATCTTTCCAAAATCATTTTATTTGGATCATTTGCACAAAACAGAGCGAATGAGACGAGTGATGTGGATATTGTATATGAGCTAGAAAAAGGAAAAAAACTCTCTGCAGATGCCTATTTTGAGCTTTTAAATGAATTGGAGTCGGCTTTTGAGAGAAAAGTTGATTTTATACGAGAAAAAAGGATGAATCCTATTATCAAGATGGAAGCATCTAAGGATTTCATCTATGTTTAGCAGTAGAAATCTTATTCATATTTTAACGATTCTTGAAGCGATAGAAAAAATTGATTTCTATACGAAAGAATTTGAAGATGAAGAACATTTTTACTATGCCAATAAACAGCTTAATTTCAATGCAACCCTGAATCTTCTCATCGCAATTGGTGAAGAGAATAAAAAAATTGATGATGGATTAAAAACTTCGTCTTTGGTGCATTGGAAAAATGTTTCAGCATTGCGCGATAAAATTTCTCATAATTACCGTGGCATTGATGAGGGTATTATCTGGGATAGCGTACAAAACTATCTTCCTTCACTTAAAAGTGCTTTGATAGAGATGATACCAAGGATTGAAAATTTTGAATCCATTTTAGATGAAGCATTAGCAAGCCAATACTACGAAGATTTGAATTATTTGAAAAGAGTTATTAATGAGTAAAGAACAGATTCAACTCTCCCACGGCGGTGGCGGTGAAGAGACCAATAACTTAATACACGATCTTTTTTACAAACATTTTAGTAATGAGATTTTACTCAAAGCGGAAGATGCCGCGCTCTTACATGTAAACGAGACAATCGCTTTTACAACCGACAGTTTTACGGTCAGTCCCCTCTTTTTCAATGGGGGCAATATTGGCAAACTTGCGATTGCGGGAACGGTGAATGACTTAGCGATGATGGGAGCACAACCGCTCTATTTGAGTTCGGCATTTATGATCGAAGAGGGTTTTGCTTTTAAGGATTTAGAAGCTATTGTGATCTCTATGCGCGATGAGTTGGCTAAGTCAGGGGCCAAGATTGTCTGTGGCGATACCAAAGTGGTGCCTAAAGGCTCTGTTGATCAGATATTTATCAATACCGCAGGTATCGGGGCGGTGAAAAAAGAGGGCATCTCAGCACATAACATTAAAGAGGGTGATGTGATTATCTGCTCTCGTGATTTTGGGCGTCATGGCGCGACGATACTCGCAGCACGTGAGGGAATAGAACTTCAAAGTGATCTAGGAAGTGACTGTGAGACACTTTGGCCCGCTGTTGAAGCGCTGATTGAAGCGGGCTTACATGTAAAGGCTTTACGTGATGCAACACGGGGTGGATTAGCCGCAGTTTTAAACGAGTGGGCAGAGGCTTCAAATGTCTGTATAGAGGTAGAAGAGGAGAAACTGCCTGTCTGTGATGAGGTGCAAGGTATCTGCGAAATGCTTGGTTTTGAAGCCTATGACTTTGCCAATGAAGGCACTTTTGTTATGGCTATCGCTTCTGAAGATCTTGCAAAAGCTTTAGAAGTCTTAGCTCCATTTGACTTTACATGTAAGGCAGTTGAGATAGGAAAAGTGACCGCAGAGAAGCCTAAAAAAGTCATTCTTCATTCGGCATGGGGAAGTCGTCGTTATCTTGAACTTCCCAAAGGCGAACTGCTTCCGAGGATCTGCTGATGCATGAGTATTCTATTGTTCAAGCACTTTTAGAGCAGTGTGAAGGGTATGCTGCTGAAAATGAGGCGGAGTCTATTACTAAGGTGGTTGTCAAGATTGGAACAATGAGCGGTGTGGAACCGCATCTTCTTGAAATCGCTTTTAATACCTTTAAAGAGAAAAGTATCTGCGATGGGGCGGAGTTTGTTATGAATATTCAGCCGCTTACCCTTACATGTAAAGCGTGTGATGTGACTTCAGAATTAGAAAAAGTGCATTACTGCTGTCCGGCTTGTGAGAGTCTGGATGTGGAAGTGGTTGATGGTGAAGATATGATGTTAATGTCCTTGGAAATGGAGTAGTTATGCAAGAGTATTGGGAACTGTATTTAAAAACCTTAGATGGTGCACCGGCGAT
>JAYEGP010000183.1:0-2527 GCA_034659135.1 Campylobacterota bacterium | reverse complement strand
TCGTCTGTTTTTCCCATGCTGGTGTTGGGGAATGTGTTGCGTCCTACAAAGATGGTGTTATCTGCCCACTCTTTACTAAGGGAAGCTTTGACTCCTTTTTGAAGTGCGCGATATCTATCAAACCAAGCATCACCGATAAATTTTCGTTTGGCTTCATCATCATGTTTTGTTTTGTATCTGCTCACATAGCGCGCAGAGCGTTCGAGTTCGTTCCAGTTAAGTCGCTCAGCTTCATTACGAGATAAAAAGACAACAAGTGGTGGGTTAGGGTACCACTCTTGAAGTTGTTTCATAAGCTCAGTTTTGATCCATCTTTGCCCTGCATCTTTCCAGTAGCTTGTGCTTCCCATTGGGCTAAGTATCTCTATGATATCGGCATCACTATTGATAAGATTTGGATTGTATTTGCTTCTTTTGTTTACAAAATAGGAGTCTTGACTGAGTGCAGAAGCGTAAGCGTTGCTCACAAAAACAAGTGGTAATCCCAACTCCGCCGCACGTTTGATAGACGCTTCATAATACTCTAGCGGAATATACGGTGCCCAGTACGGATCAAGCTCCCAACTCACCAAGATATGATGCCCTTGATCAATAAGTGAGAGCATATAATCAGGGCTCATCCCTGCAACATCACTCTGCGCTCCTGTGTTCCAGTGGGCGATAAGTGGTAATGCACGTTTTCCTTCTTTGGCTTTTAAGGCTTCTTCGGTGATTTGAGCTGCAGCTTCTTCGGGGCTAAGTGAAGGTTGAAATTCACCTACGGCAGAGGGTTCTTCTTCTAGCATCTCTTCGAGGGTAGGGGGTGTACTATCTACAAGCATAGAGTCTGCTTTATAGTATTCTAGTTTTTTGACGTTATCTTGTTTTTTTGGTTTTTCTAGTTTGACTTGTTCTTGAGGTGCTTCGGGTTTTTTGACGGAACAGCCTGTGATAACAAAGAGCGTCAGAGCGATGAGTGTTAAATAATGGAAGATTTTTTGCATTTCAGTTACCTTTTACATGTAAGAAGTGTTAAATTGTGGTGAAATTATAGCATGTTTTTGTAACTGTGGGGTAAAATGTTTTGATTGATTGGTCACTGTGAGCATAGCGCGGTAGTTTATTGAACTTGTAGATTGCTTCGCTTTGCTCGCAATGACGGCCTCTTCGTCATTGCGAGGAGCGTAGCGACGTGGCAATCCACACTTATTTAGGAATCAGAATTGAATAAAATGTAAATCTTAGGGATTGCTATTTTAGTTCTAGTCACACTATTTTATGAGGAGCATAGCCTTAGCTACGCGACGATTAAAATCGTTTGACTAGGGCTAAAAGAGTACGCTAAGATTTATGTTTTATTTAATTTTGATTCCTTAGTTCTAATTTGTAGATATAGTGGCACGAAGTTTTAAGATTTTTTCTTCTAGCTCCAGTAACTTCTCGACGCAGATCATATAAATGGTTTCGGCATCAATGTCAATGTAGTGATGAGTCAAAATTTCTCTTGTTCGGATAATTTTACTCCAGTACTCTTTATCCATAAATAACTTCTTTTTGAATACTTTCAAAAATAGCGCCTTGGCTTCTTTTGTGTTTATGAAGTAAGTCAATTTTTTTATGATATATAGCTTCTAGGTAATTCCAAAGTCCTGTCAGGTTGTCGAATGTTTTATGTTTAAACTCTACATAGATATCAATATCACTATCTTTAGTCTGCATATCCTTGGCATAACTACCAAAAAGTCCTATCTTATCAACTTCATAGGTCTTTTGAATGTATTCTTTTTCTTGAGATAGCTTTGTTAAAATATCAATTTTTGTCATTCCATGCTTCTCGTATATGGTAGAATAAATATCTAAAATAAAATGAGGAAAAATCATGATAGAACAAATTTTTATAGATTTACCACAATTTAATGTATATCATAATTCTTTAACTCCTATTGTCCATTCTTATGAAGAGCATAGAGGTAGCATTTTGGGCGAAGATGAAGTTAAGAAGCTTTTACCATATGCTAGGCAAACAGATTTTATCTTATCAACTTTTCACGAAATTGTAGATGATTTAAATTATAATAAAGAAAATTTTGAAAATATTATATATACCTTTGATGATGATTATGACATGTTGAAAGAATTCATTTCAAAACTTAATCCTGTAATTAAATCGCATAACGAATTATTAAATGTATCTGAAAAGATATTATCTAATCTCATCAAAGCTCAAAATGAGCTGGGTATAATCATTTCAAAAAATGAAATTTCAAAAAAATGAGTTTTAAAGAATCTAATTTATATTTAAGAGATATATCAAAATTAAAAGTTGATCTATCTTTACAAATAGAAAAAGCTTTAGAGCTATTTAAGAGTGACTTGCATCATCCATCATTGCATAATAAAGCTATAAAATGCAAAAGAGCAGATAATTTATTTAGCATAAGAATAAATAAACAATATCGAATTTTATATTTTAAATATGATGACTATGTAGAACTTTATAGACTACTTAATCATGATAAGTATGATAGACTTATTAAAAACTGCTAAT
>JAYEGP010000182.1:0-2560 GCA_034659135.1 Campylobacterota bacterium | reverse complement strand
GTACTGTTCATGGTAGGGTCCAAAAGGTAGGGAGTAGATAAGCCTCTGATTGGCCGTATGAGCATGATCGACATAGTCAACGGTTGCACTGTTTACGGCTGTGGCTATGACATCTACAAGTAAACCTGCTAAGCCACTATTGCCCGAAGAGTGAGCACTTAAGTCAATGACAACACTTCCACGATACTGCCATAATAGCTCTGATGATTTTGTTGAAAGAATTCTTGCATCAATAGTAATACGAAGATTCGAAGCGATAACAGCATAAGAGAGATCCCACTGTTTAATATGGGTAAACAAAACTGCATCTGCTCCAAAATACTCATAAAATTTATTGAGAGGCATATTATAGAGCAGTTCGGTGTCGTAAACCCCTTCTTGTTTCATAATATCACTGACCATCTCAACAGGAAAGGTGTAGTAACCCATGGAAGCAAAAGGGATTACAATGGTGGTCATATAGTAGTCTTTAGCCTCAGCGGCGGTACTCTCATTCATAGGCGGTAGTATGAGAAGTGAGCGAGGTTGCTGTTCATACATCTTTGGAAATTCAGAGCCCTTTGTGGCAGGATGTGAAACCTGCTTGGGAGCACAGCCTGAAAAGATAAAGCTAGCCATGACTACAAGGAACAAAATGCTAGAGTTATTGAGCATGATCTTGACTTTCAGCACTTTGGACTTTGTTAATTATTCGATCCATAAAGTGAGTTGATTCAGGATACACCGATTTCTCTTTTATGAAATTTTCTATGGCGCTCTCTGCATTGCCCCCTTTTAAGTAGAGGTATCCAAGTTCAGCATACATTCCTGGAGGCACACGACCTGAACGACTTTCATGAAGATTATCTATGGCACGCTCGATTGACTTTTGAAGCTCAAGCACAGACTCGGCACTGACATTTTTTTTTGAATGATAATAACTTTGACTGTACTCCTCGTAATTGTAAAGAGGCTTTACTTGCGGAGCACAAGCACTTAAGCCATAAACAAGAGCAAGACTCACTAATAACTTAAGATATAGAGTGCTCATTAATGCACTTCAATCTCTTTTGCGATGCCATCACTAAGAAATATTTCACGTTTGATGATGAGCTGATCGGCTCGATAGACGGTAATAAGGTGTTTACCTGGAGGAACCTTATACTGATTGTCACGTCCATTTTTGACACGAAACTGCGCACCATTATCAACACTAACACTAAGATCAGCGGTGTTCCCTGTAAAGTAGAGATAAGACTTTTGTGAACCGCTTGAGACACCCTCTTTGTAGCCACATCCCCAAAAGAGAAAGAGTAGGGCTATTGCTAGTATAATTGATCTCATTTTTTATCTCCTGTTTGAATGTAAAGCGTTGAAAAATCTTTTGATGCGATGTAGCTGCTGAGGTCACCTTGCGTGATCGTTGCGAGGGATACTTCGGTTTCAGGAGTATCACCTAAGATCGCGATGATCTCAATCTCGCCAATTTTTTTACCCGGTAACTGTATCATCATATTGTTTTGGGGATTTTTAACGCTTTTACCCTCTTTTAATAGAGAAAAGGTATCTCCAATCGTTATGTTTTGACTTTTCCCGCCCGATGTGATGAGGTTGCCATCTTCAAACCCTAGAATGTATCCTCTCCACGGTTTGTCTAGCATATTCTCTATAATATTTGAGGTAAGATCAGAGATGGCGGCATGGATAGCCTTATCGTTTAATTGACTATCATAACTACCTTTCTCTCCCACACCCATAACGGTTCCTGCTTCACTGTAGGCAGTTCCTTTACCCTCTTCAGAGTAGATAATCTGTCCCGTACTGACATCGACAATGCGGATATGAACTCGGGCAAAGGTCTCTTGTTTTTTGACGCGACTAAAGAGGCCCACGTCACTTGTCTCTTTGCGTCCAAATTCAGTGATAGAACCTAAAATCAGAAAGTCAGCAGCATTAGCAAGACTGTCGCTATTGCCGATTTTTAACTCTTTTTCTATCTTGGAAAGATCCGCACGTTCAAGCATAATAAAACGTCCCGACTCAAAGAGTTTGGCAGAGAGAATGTCCATCGCTTGCTTGCCAATTTTGTCATTGTCTTTGTCGATAAAAAAACTTTGCCCATAACGGGTCTCATTGGAAAATCGTCCAATAGCGACTTTTCTTTTTAAGCCTAAAGGCTCGTTCTCTTTTACGCTTAATGACTTGCTGATTTGAGGGGTATTAACAGCAGGAGTTTCATGAATCTCAGTATTTTGCATGGTGGCACAACCTGTAAGAATGAGAGCGGTTCCCAGAGCCATGCTTAGGTTTTGAACTAACATTAGAGTCCTTAACATTATAGATGCTCTATTATAAGTTGTTATCACTTTAAGGATTATTATTTAGTTTTGTAGTGAGCTTACATGTAAAAGTGCTGAAGCTTTTAAGAGCAAGAAGAATACACTAAAAAGCATACCCATAACACCAAGATCATCATGCTTACATGTAAAGCTATCTTTAAACAATATTGTTCCAGAAATCCTTAGGGTTTATGAGAATTTTCAACTTAGACTTTTTGAACACTTTGTGGAACACGGAAAAC
>JAYEGP010000181.1:0-12661 GCA_034659135.1 Campylobacterota bacterium | reverse complement strand
TGGTGGGTCCTGAGAGACTCGAACTCTCGACCACTCGGTTATGAGCCGAGGGCTCTAACCAACTGAGCTAAAGACCCACTCTTAAGTTAGAGAGCGCAATTATAGAGATAAATTCATAAAAGTAAGTTTAGACGAAGCTCTTTTTACCCCGAACATCATACATATCTCGAAAACGAAAGGTTAGTAAGTTTTCCAAAATAGCAATTAAGACCATAAAATTCACAAAACTACTCCCTCCATAACTAAACAGGGGCAGAGGGACTCCAACTACGGGAGAGAAGCCTATGGTCATCGCGATATTGACACTCATATAGATAAAAATAAATATGGCAATCCCCGCACTCACGACTTTGATGTAGTAATCATCACTCCACATAGCGATACCCATTAAGTGTAAAATTAAAACGACATAAACACTAATAAGCATTAATGCGCCTAAAAAACCGAAACGTTCGACCACATAGGCAAAGATAAAATCACTTGAAGCGATAGGTAAAAACTTCATTTGCGTCTGGGTAGCATCCTCTTTACTTTGACCTACCATTCCACCCGAACCTATAGCGATAATAGACTGCTGTACATGATAACTAGGCTTTTCACTAACAAAGTCATTGATACGCTTTTTCTGATAATCATGCAACTGCGTATAGATCAGAGGCAAAGAGAGTATAAAACCTGAAACTAGAACTGCCCATATCTGCCATTTTACTCCGACAATAAAGAGCAAGATCATCCCCAATAAGAAGAGAATAAGAGCGGTTCCTAAATCAGGCTCTTTAGCAATTAAGAAAAAAGGTAACAAAATATAAAACGTGATTTTCAAAAAATCTTTAAGAGCATAACCTCCAGCAGGAGGAGGATTACGCGAGATAAGATACGCTAACATAAGAATAAAGGCAGGTTTCATCAGTTCTGAAGGTTGCAGTGTAAAATTGATAAAGGGTATTTCCAACCAGCGCTGTGCCCCTAAACGACTCTGTCCAATAAATTCAACAGCAATCAAAAGGGCAATATTGAGCCAATAAAAAAGTGGAATCAACCAACTTAAACGCCGAATAGGAAGGAAAAGAAATAGGGTAAATAAGATGAGACCCACACCAACATAGACCACATGTTTTTGTGCCAAGGTGGGATGAATCTCACCAATCAACCAACCTGAAACAACAATCAAAGGAAGAACCAAGATAATGGTTAAAAAATCAAAATGTGATAAAATACGCCTATCTATTTTCCACACTAATTATTCCTTATAAGAATTTTATTTTATTATATACCATCTAAGGTTAGAGCATGTCCCAAGATACCACATTTAAAGTCAATAAAGTTCAACGATTAGACGCTTTTTTAGCTGAAGCACTGCATGAAACACGAAATCAGGTCGCTTACCTCATCAAGCAAGGTTCTGTTAAAGTTGACAATAAAGTCACAACAAAACCAGGTCTTAAACTCAAAGTTGCTCAATCCTTACATGTAAGCTTTCCAGAAGTCGTCGCTCAAAAGGCTCAGCCTATTGATTTTGATGTTGAGATTCTTTATGAAGATGATGATATCTTAATCATCAATAAGCCAAGTGGTCTTACGGTCCACCCTGCTCCAAGTGTCAAAGAGGCTACCCTTGTTGATTGGCTCATTCATAAAGGCATCTCGCTCTCAACCATTAGCGGCGAAGAGCGCCACGGTATTGTACATCGTCTTGACAAAGGTACCAGTGGCGTTATGGTTGTGGCAAAAAACAATGAGGCTCATGAGCATCTCTCCGCACAACTCCAAGATAAAAGTATGGGTCGCTATTATCTAGCGATCATCACACCTCCCTTAAAAGATCAACTCACCACCATTGAAGCCAAAGTGGGACGCAGTCACAATAACCGTCTTAAAATGGCAGATGTTGAACATGGAAAAGATGCCAAAACACTTTTTAGTTCACTGCTTCTTAGCAATGATGAGAAAATGCAACTCATTGGCTGTAAACTCTTCACAGGAAGAACCCATCAGATTCGCGCCCACCTTGAAACCATGAGTCGTCATATTTTAGGGGATCATTTATACGGTATTAAGAGCAAAAACGGTAAAATCGCCCGAATTATGCTACATGCTTATGTTATGTATTTGAAGCATCCAAAAAGTGGTGAGAGCGTTCAGATAAGCGCACCAATTGCGTCGCAAATGCAAGATTATTTACATACCAATTTTAATCAGGAGATCCTTGATGCGTCTATACAGCCTTCAACTTTTAGTCATCACTTTGATGACACTTCTTTATAGCGGATGTTCAAAGCAACCCGAAGTACCCCTCAAAGCAATTATCGATAAAAGTTTACCTACTCCTGTATTAAACGGTCATATTAGTGCAATGACAACTATCGCTTTTGAATGGAAAAGTATCCGTGATCCACGAGTCCTTGGTTACTACGTTTACCGATCCAATCCCGATGAAAAGAGTGAAAAACTTCATCGTATTGGGAAGGTAGAGAGTCGCTACGCAACGCACTATGTTGATAATGCCCTCAAACCAAACCTTGCCTATGCCTATCGTTTTTCTAGTTTCACTGAAGAAGGAGTAGAGTCAACGGGGAGCAAGACCTATCGTGCAAGCACCTTGCCCTTGATAGCTTCGGTCAGTTTCTTTCGCTCTATTGGAAATATGCCACGTAGCGCTAAGCTTATCTGGAGACCTCACACCGATTCTCAGATCAAAGGCTACGCCATTGAGCGTAAATTAAGAGTAAAAAATGAGTGGAAAGAGATTGTCACTATAGAGGGTCGTCTCAACGCCGAATACATTGATCTTAAACTTGATGACAATGAGGTCTATGAGTACCGTCTTTTTGCCCTCACTTATGGTGGTATTAAGTCTGTACCGAGTGACATTGTCACGGTGGTAACGAAGCCACTACCCGATTCTATTCGAAACATAAAAGCAACACAAAGTCTTCCAAAAAAGATCTTAATCTCTTGGGATCCAAGCCAACGTGAGAACCTTGCCTACTACAACATCTATCGTTCACATCGTGAAAAGGGAAAATTCAGCTACCATGTAAAATTAACAGAAACCTCATTTAATGATGTCATTGAAAAGGATGGTGCTATCTATTTTTATAAGGTCACTGCGGTTGATTCTGATGGTTTAGAGAGTCTTCACACTCAAACCGCTACAAAAGGGATGAGTGTTGCCAAACCTAAAACACCGCTCTCATTTACAGGAACACTGCAAAACCAAAAAGTACTCTTACATTGGAAAGGTGCTGATGATGATACGACAAGTTATACCCTCGTTAAAACAAAAAAAGAGGGATGGCTAAAGAGTAGTGTCAATGAGATCAATAACATCAATGAAGAGACCTTTAGCGATCATGAAATTTCTCCTGACACAAGCTACAGTTATCAAGTAGCCGCTGTCAATCAATATGGAATTCGCTCAGAACTCAGTGAAGCTATTGAACTCTCTTTCGAGGCAAAATAGCTATGCCGCACTTACATGTAAAAGAGTTTAAAAAGGCTTCTTTCCCACTTAGTGAAGGAGAGATAGCCTTTGATTTTATAGCAACAAATCGTGAGCATCGTGAAGAGAAACTCATTGCTACGCGTTATGAGGGAAAATCTTTCTTTCTGCTTAGCAAAGATCATGACAATAAAGTACTGATTAAAAGTGATAAAATCACGCGTCCCTCACCAAACTATCTTGTTAAACATGCACTTTTAGCCTATGCTAAAGCCAGCGAGACTGAAATCATTGCATCCAATGTTGATGCCGCTGCTAAAAATATTCATTTTCAAAATGAGACCGCCTTACGTAGTATTGAGTATTTTGCCACAAATTTTCCAAGCGACAAAGAGGTCCATATTGAAGTCGGTTTTGGCTCAGGTCGTCATCTCATTCATCAAGCCCAAAACAGTCCTGATATTTTATTTATCGGTATAGAAATTCACAAGGCATCTATTGAACAAGTCTTAAAGCAGGTCTCTATTAAACAACTAGACAATCTCTTAGTTTTAGACTATGACGCACGTCTATTTTTAGAACTTGTCCCTTCAAATATTGTCGGGAAAATCTATGTTCACTTTCCTGTGCCTTGGGATAAAAAACCCAATCGTCGTGTCATCTCTACCAGCTTTATTGATGAATCAGAACGGGTATTAAAGCCTGAAGGACGTTTAGAACTTCGAACAGATAGTGAAAACTATTATGCCTACTCCTATGAGACCTTTATCTCACGTCGTCGTATCTCACTGCAGATCAATAAAAATCTTGATATCGCCATAAGCAGTAAATATGAAGATCGCTGGAAACGTATGGAAAAGAATATCTATGATATCACCATGACCAACGAAACAGTGAGTGAACCACTTCAAGAGGTTTATGACTTTAGCTTAAATAATATCACACTATCTCCAGAATCATTAGCCGAGCTTAATGGTATAACAAAACGTTTTGAAGAGGGTTTTATCCATTTTGAACGTCTTTATGATATTGAAGACGGGCGTCTGCTTTATCGCATTGCTATGGGAAGTTTTGATCGTCCTGAGCATCTCTATCTCATTATCGATAACTCTACATGTAACTATTTCCCTGACCTCCCGGTCTCTACACGAAGCAATCAAAAAATTCACAATCACCTAAAAGAGCTACTTCATGGATAAAGTCATCTATGCACAAAACCTGACATTGGCGTACAACAAAGACGAAAGCATTATTAATGATATTGAACTCTCTATTGAATCGGGTAGCTTTGTCTTCATTACCGGTGCCAGTGGTAGTGGAAAATCAACCCTACTCAAATCATTTTTTGGTGCCCTACAGCCACGACAAGGTTCCCTTATTGTGGGTGGCGTCGAGATGAAAGGTATTGAACCAAAAAAACTCAATTTTCTAAGACGTCATCTCGGTATTGTTTTTCAAGACTATAAACTCATTAAAGAGTGGACAATTGAAAAAAATGTCATGCTGCCACTGATTATCTCAGGGTACGCCAAAGATGTCAGTGATATGCAGGTAGAAAAACTACTTAATCATGTCAAGATGACCCACCAATCAGGAAAATACCCACCTGAACTTAGTGGTGGTGAACAGCAGCGTATTGCGATGGCACGCGCCCTCGCCCACAACCCTATTATGATTCTAGCTGATGAGCCTACGGGAAATCTTGATGATTACTCTTCAGATCTTATCTGGCGTCTTCTTGAGGGTGCTAACACGCAGCTAAAAACGACCATTGTCGCGGTCACCCACCATATTCCAGAAACGATCAATGTCGATTACAAACACTTTCATATTGAGGCAGGTACTATTTATGAAGTCGTTTAAGAACCATTTATCCTTAATCACAGCACTCTTTACTATACTTTTTACCATACAGATCTTTGTAGCCGTTGATCGCTCCATTGACTCTTACGAAAAAGAGCTCTCTAAAAACTATTCGCTCATTGTTATTTCAAGTCGAAGTATAAAAGAGACACAGTTTCAAGCGGTTCATCCTATTGTCTTAAAAAGTGAACAGATATCTGTTGATGATGTTTTAAAACGCTTGACCAGTGATATGAAGCAGAAAAATATTGATCTCTTAAAGATCAGTTTACCTAAGTTTTACCGTATTCATCTCAAAAATTACCCTTCGCCTATGCAGATAAAAAATCTCAATACCGCACTCAAAAAACTTCCTTCCATCTCAAAAATCGAAAGTTTCTCACAGTCACATGATACCCTCTATAATTTACTCATTCTTATAAAATATATCGTTATTATCTTAGCTGTTGCTGTCTTTATTGTTACATCACTTCTGATTCTTAAAGAGATGCGTATCTGGCAATTCCAGCATATGGAGCGTATGAACATCATGGCACTTTTTGGCGCACCGGTCTGGTTGCGTTCGGCGGTGCTCTTTCGTCTTGCCATCGTTGATGCTATCATTGCTTCTATCCTCGTAATTGGTACATTTATTGCTTTAAACCAACAAGAATGGATTCATGAACAACTCCATAGTGTTAATATCAGTATTGATCTTTTTTTACCACTTAGCGATGGTTTCATACTACTGCAAGTCGCTTTAGCCGTGTCAATACTCTTGGCATCAATGATTATTATGGGTCACAAAGAAGAGGTATAATGCGTTTCTTATCTGTCTTATTTCTACTATCTCTTACGCTTACATGTAACGCAAAGACCTCTATTGATACCAAAATATTAAATACCACCTCACGAATCAACTCCTTTGATAAATCAAATAAAATGATCCATGTTGATATGGCAAAAAATGCCAAGTCAATTTTAAAACAGAACCGTGCCATCTTAAAACAGCAGCGTGACCTCAAAGCCTTACAGCATGAACTCGCTACAAAAGAGAAACTCTATAAACAAGAGAAACAAGAGCTGTCACTACTGCAAAACTCACAAAATGACCTTCAAGGAACCCAAAATGAGATTGAACAGCAACTCGCTTTTGCTATTGCTAAAAACGCATCACTCTCACTCTTACTTGATGATGAACGCGCACGTAATGCTGAAAGTCTCATTACCGAAGAGGCTCTTAAGCTTATAGCCTCTCAAACCCAAGAGACCATTAAGAACTTAGAATCCTCCTACAGTGGCAATAATGAGGTTATTCTTTCACTTCAAAGTCGTATTCAAGACCTCAGAACTTCTATTGCAGCGATTGATAAGAAAGAGCATGAACTTTCACTTGCTGTCAAAGCCAATAAAAAGTCTCTTAAAAAGCTCAATGCAAAGACCGTAGCTTATGAGCGTTCATTAAGTAAACTGTTAAAAGAGCAAAAAGCACTCAAAAAGACGTTATCGCGTCTAAATATTGTCAAAAAAGAGGAGATTAAAGAGAAAAAAGAGGCAGCCAAGCGTAAACGCCTCGCTCAAGAACAGGCTAAAAAAGATAAACTTCAAGCCAAAGAAGCTCAAGAAAACTATTTAGTCTCTTCTAAAAATCTACCAAAGGTTAAGCAAGTCGGTAGCAGTTATCAAAAAATTAAAACCAAACGCTATAGAGGAAAAAAGACAATCTCCCCACTTGAGCAGTACAGTGTTAGTAAAAAGTTTGGTCCCTATACTGATCCCATTTATAACATTAAAATTTTTAATGAATCTATCTCTCTTAAACCAAAATCTAGCAATGCTAAGGTAAAAAATATTCTCAATGGGAAAGTCGTTATGGCTCAAGAGATGGCCATGCTAGATAATGTCGTCATTGTTGAGCACCAAAATGGTTTACATACTATTTATGCCCATCTTGACAAGATAGCCCCCACAATAAAAAAAGGCAAAAAAATTCGCAAGGGTTCGATCATTGGGCGAGTTAATGATGAACTTATGTTAGAGGTGACACAAAAAAACTATCACATCAATCCCTTACAGCTTATCAATTAACACTTTTGTAACACTCCAGTATTATAATCTTTAACTATTAATTTTATAAGGGAAAATATATGTTAAAACTTCTACTCTCACTCGCTCTATTAAGTTCACTTTCGCTAGCACAGATGTTTCAAAGTGTTCCTGTCCAAAAAGCCCAACTCCTTCAAAAAGGTGCAAGTAAACTTTACTGCCCCTCTTGTGGAATGAATCTTGTTAAGTTTTACAAAACTTCTCATAGTCTTGAAAAAAATGGGCTTACCCATCAGTACTGCTCACTTCACTGTCTTGTAGAAGCGAATCCTAATAGTGACCTCATCAAAGCCAAAGTCGTTGATTTAAGCACTCTAAAGTTCATTAATGCCCATGATGCATTTTATGTTATTGGAAGCTCAAAACCCGGTACGATGACACTGAACAGCAAGTATGCCTTTGCTACAGAAAAAGACGCATCTTCCTTTGCGAAAGCCAATGGTGGAAAAATTGTCAACTTTCACGATGCCGTAGAAATTGCTAGTAATGATTTAGCAAAAAATAATAAGATGATTAACAAAAAACGTGCTAAAGCTTCAAAAAAAGGGGCGATGATGGTTCAAAAACTTTGTAACACTAGCAAGTTTCCAAGCTTTCACTCTTTTGCAGAGGCTAAAACTTACCTTATGACGCACAATGACTGTGGCAGACTCAAAGATAAACAAGCACAGGCCATGGCTATCTACCTTGTCAACAAAAATGTACCGACTCAAGCCGATCCAATTGTTGTACCCAAAGATGCCAAATGTCCTATCTGTGGTATGTTTGTTTATAAATATCCAAAATGGGCTGCTAAAATCACAAGCAACGATGCAAAAGCACTCTATTTTGATGGCAATAAAGACTTAATGAAGTACTATTTTAAAGATGGCAGTAACATTAAAGAGATTCTTGTAACCGATTACTATAACATTACCTCACTACCTGCTAAAAGTGCTTGGTATGTCATAGGCTCAAACGTGTATGGACCGATGGGTCACGAGCTTATCTCATTTGCTACTAAAGAAGATGCGCAAAGCTTTAAAAGAGATCACTTTGCTACAGAGATTTTAAGCTTTGATGAGATCACACCAAAAATTATTTCAGATCTAGACCGTTAAAAGATTTTTAATGACACGATTGAGCCATTATTTCATATCAGCCTTAGCCCTCCTGATCATAATATTTGGACTCATTCTGGTAATGCTCATGTTTGAAAAAAAGTCCTCTGCTATTAAAAACTTCTCCAAGCTAACTACACTACCTGGTCTTGCACTTAGTGTAAAGTATTTTGAACCGCGAAATCGATTTTACGCTGACAACCGTGAAGCGCTCTTTATGGAGATGAAACCTATACGCACCATGGATTTTATTTATGCAGAGTAAACTTTTTTTTAATTTCCTCTTTTTACTGCTTTTTAAACATCGTATCAAACATATTGCTGTCTTTTTTATCTCTACTCTGATTGTCTCTGTTCTTAGTAGTGTTCTTTTACTCTCAAACGCTCTGCAAGAAGAGATTCATGACACCTTAAGCTCTCAACCCGATTTTATTATTCAAAAAATGCGCAGTGGAAAGTCTGTCAATACACCCCTTACCTGGGCAGATGAGTTTCACAGCATTGAAGGTATCACAAAAGTACAAGCTCGTGTTTATGGTCAATACTTTTATGCACCAAACGGACATTACTTTAACATTGTCGGTATCGATTTTTTTGAAGAGCACAACAGTGAAAAGCTTAAACAGCTCATTAAGGGTATCGATATGAAAGCCTTTTTAGATAAACCCAATATGATTATCGGTCAAGGAGTTAAAGCTTTTTTAGCGCAATACCATTTTTTTGACTATTATGTTTTTAGATCGCCTGATCTCTCCAAGACAGAGGTCAATATCTACCAGAGCTTTCCTAAAGAGAGCGCTCTAGTGAGTAATGACATGATTATTATGGATATTGACTTAGCACGTCAGATATTAGGTATCAGTGAAGATGAATCGACTGACATTGCGCTCTATAGCCCGAACGAACTCGAAGCAGATAACATCTACATCAAACTCGTGCTTAAACATTTTGATATCCGCATCATCCAAAAACCAGACATTGCAAAAGCATATGAGCAACTCTTTAACTATAAAGGCGGTCTCTTTTTAATTTTGTATATGATTGTTTTACTGACCTTTATGATGATTTTATATCAGCGTTACTCTATGGTTCAAAGCTCTGATAAAAAAGAGATTGGAATTTTACGTGCTGTGGGTTGGAGTATTAAAGATGTTATCATCTTAAAAGTCACCGAAAGTTTTGTAGTCGCACTCTTCGCTTTTTTAATCGGTTTTATTGCTGCTTTTATCTATGTGTTTTATCTTGATGCTCCACTTTTGGGTGCTATTTTTTACGGTTTTTCAAATTTACCTACAGATATTAGCCTAAGTAAAAGTATTGATCTCTCTTTAGTAAGTCTACTTTTCCTCTTTTACATCCTACCTTTTATGGCTGCGGTACTGATACCATCATGGCGTGCTAGTGTCATAGATCCCCTCGAGGCAATGCGATGATTATTCTAGAAAATGTCAATAAAACCTATAATGAATCACGCCCAAATGCCTTTCATGCCTTAAAAGATATCTCCTTACATGTAAGAGAAGGCGAACTGCTTATCTTAAAAGGTATTAGCGGTAGCGGAAAATCGACCTTACTTAGTATCATTGGCTCGCTCATCAAACCTAGCAGTGGTAGCGTACGTGTCGATAATGATAGCATTGCCAAGCTTCCTGATCTGCATGCATCAACATTTCGCGCTCAAAAACTTGGATTTATCTTTCAATCTTTTAACCTCTTTGAAGGACTTAGTATTGCCGATAATGTAGCCCTGCCTCTAATCAATCAATCCCTAAGTCAAAAATCCTTACATGTAAAGATTCAAAATGCTATGAAAACTGCACATATTGATCATAAAGCCTCCCAAGAAGTCCGTCTGCTTTCAGGTGGTGAAAAACAGCGCTGTGCCATTGCGAGGGCTTTAGTCAATGACCCTAAGGTCATTCTCTGTGATGAGCCCACTGCAAATCTTGATAGCATTAATAGTCAAAAATTTATAACCACCCTTAAAGAACTCAATCAATTAGGAAAGACTATTGTCGTTGCAACGCATGATCCAATTTTTGAATCTATGGATGCACGAATTATCACTATTGAAAATGGTATGATAAAACCTTCATGATCTTCTTTTCTAATAGTGTCATTGTATATCTTTTTATAGAAGCTCTGATTTTACTCTTGTTAAGTCTCGCTTTTATTAATGTCATCTCTATTCTTAAATCATGGAACTTTAACGCAACATCAAGCCTTCAGTATCATCTTGAAAAACGCGCCTATTTAGTTTTGCTCATTATTTTTTTCACCTTAGGTTTTAAGATTGTTTTACTCCCCTACTTTACCTATATGATTGATGGTCTCTCGCTTCTTGTTCC
Organism: Campylobacterota bacterium; assembly: GCA_034659135.1. GTDB lineage: Bacteria > Campylobacterota > Campylobacteria > Campylobacterales > Sulfurimonadaceae > S010-53. The sequence goes on along the minus strand of JAYEGP010000181.1, from coordinate 1,823 downwards.
TGGTGCAATGTGTGCGGCAGGTGTTATCAATTCCAATGAATATGGTGTTTGGCTACTCTCGCTCAAAGTTATTATTCTCTTTTTAGTAGGCATTTGGATTGTCTTAAACCATTATGATCTTAAAGCCATAAACTATCCCTATTTTAAGAGAAAGCTCTGGCTATTTCTAGGCTTATTTATCTTAATAATCGGTGAAACTATTCTTGATATTTTGTATCTCAACAACATCGAGACGCAGAGTGTCGTCTCATGTTGTTCTAGCATTTATGGGACTTCAGGCATTGCAAATCCCATCCCTTTTGATTTACATGTAAGGGAACTTTTAGCACTTTTCTATCTTCTTTATGGACTGAGTGTTGTTAGCGCTCTTTATCGATATGCGCTCTTATCACTACTCACCAATGTCGCATTTTTAACCACGGCTTATTACAGTGTTGTCTATTTCTTTGGTACTTATATTTATGAACTTCCAACGCATCTCTGTCCTTTTTGTATGTTGCAAGCGGAGTATTTTTATGTCGGTTATTTTATCTGGGGAACACTCTTTTTAGGGACTTTTTTTGGAATGGCCGTCGCTGTAATAAAGTACCTCACTCAAACCGAACTTGTAAAAATGTACCGTGCTTCACTCCTTTTTAATACCATCTTTATTCTACTTTGCAGTAGCTATGTGCTACTCTACTACATTCGAAATGGAGTCTTTTTATAAAATGAAAAAAATCATCCCCTATCTCATTATAGTGCTTATTATTATTGCCATGATTGCTATCTTTTTATCACGAGCCAAGCAGCAGCAGATGCTTACCGTTTATGAAGGTAACACGGAGCGTATTGCCCTACCCATCAAACTTGGTCATTATCAAGACACACAGTGTGGTATGCCCGTTGAACAGCTTCAAGACTCTGCACAAGCCGTAGCACCCGATGGAAAAACCTGGTTTTTTGATGATATCGGCTGTCTGGCTATCTGGATGGAAGATAAGGCCTTTAAAGATGATCTCATCCTCTGGGTCTATGCCAAAGATACCAAAACTTGGATTGATGCACACAAAGCTTGGTACTCCCTCACTGATGATACACCCATGCATTACGGTTTTGGTGCTTATCTCACAAAACATGAAAACTATATAGATTTTGAGACAATGCAGTTAAAGATGCTCCGTAATGAAAACATGACAAACCCATATACGAGGAGAGAACTTCTTGGAGAACATTAACCTTATATCCATTATCGCTATCGCCTTTGTAGGCTCATTTGGACACTGCATAGGAATGTGTGGTGGTATTGTTATGGCGTACTCTACAGCGAAAGTTGACAATGGTTGGAACCGATTTACTCAAGCCAGCGCCCATATGCTTTACTCTCTTGGTCGTGTGCTGACCTATACCATTTTAGGTGTCATGTTTGGCTACCTTGGTGGCGTCGCTACCTTCTCAAATAATGCTAACGGTATCTTATTACTCATTGCAGGTATTGCTATGGTTTTAGCCGGGGGTTCACTCTTAGGAAAAATAAAATTTTTAACCATAATCGAGCACTCACTCTCTGCAAATGCATGGTATCAAAGTACTTTCAAGGCGATGCTGAAAAGTAAAAGTCTGACAAGCTTTTTTATCCTGGGCATGTTAAATGGACTCATTCCCTGTGGATTTGTCTACTTCTTTGCCATTACTGCCGCAAGTACCGCAAGCCCTTTTTGGGGCGGAATTGTCATGATGCTTTTTGGCTTAAGCACTATTCCTGCACTTTTTTCTTTAGGTTATTTCGTTGGACTCTTTAAACAGAGTAGCTTTCGTGGACTTATGGTAAAACTTGCAGCAAT
>JAYEGP010000180.1:0-2608 GCA_034659135.1 Campylobacterota bacterium | reverse complement strand
TACGCACTAATAGCCTATATAGAGTACAACCCAATAAAAGCTAAGATAGTAAAAAAACTAGGTGAATATAAATATAGTTCCTCTATATACTTTGCTCAAAAAGAAAATCCTATTGAGTGCCTCAAAGGGTCTATAGTATTTGAAATGTATACAGATGTATATGAAAGATTAGAGTTTATTCAATATGCCTATAATGAAAAAATATTAGAAGATATAAAAAAAGCTTCAAATTTAGTGGTAACATCAATAAAAACAAAACAGTTAAATGAAAATAAAATAAAAAAATCTCTAGAGAAATGTAATGATAGAGAAGAGAGAAACAAGATAATATATCAAGCTCATAAAGAAGGTTTTTCCCAACATAAACTAGCTACAATCATAGGAGTTTCACAGACACAAATATGTAGGATTATTAAGAAGAAGGAGGTATAGGGTTCACCTGACCCTTAAATGTAACAAAGCCAACATATTTGTCAAGATAGGCGAGCGGGGTAAAGAGATCACACTTGAAAATATTAACAAACTTCGAAAAAATGGAGACAGAGGGATACTTGTTGCCATTACAAATGCACACATTAAATACCCATTCAGTACCAAAAAAGATATCGAGTTCACAGCGAAAACAACAGGGGCTGATTTTTCGAAGCTTAATCAGGTAAAAATAAGTTTGGGTATTGATTATGCAAAATTTTTGTCCGGTACTGATGAAGAAATTGGGCCTTATTATGATGAGGGTTATTTTGGTTTGCCTGATCTCCTTGAAAAAGCTGATTTTTTAATATGTTCTATTTCACAATACAATCAGGGAGTTTTTTCTGCTTCATGCCGCTCAAGTGAGTATGGTTATGATGTTTCCCTTAGTTTTGCACTTGATTCTGAAGTAAATCCTGCAAAATTTCAGACAGTAGAGGCTCATATGACTGATACTGACGGAAGTTCCGTAAAAGCAAATTTTAAAAATATACCATTAAATCTATCAGGGATTGAGGTCGATAAAGACGGATATGTCTCTTTATTAAAAGACAGTATTCATGGTGATGTAGGATCGACATTTTGCAATTATGTTCAGGATCTAAGTGGATTTTATTTTGTAGGAAAAGATGGACCTCGTCCATTACAGAGTTATGATTGCAGCCAGGGAGGTACAATATTTATCGAGATGAGTATGCAATAAAAGAGCGGAATACGAGCCATACACCCCAGCCATACACCCCAATGAGTGAATCTCCACTTTTCGATTAAAAGAGAAAAAAGAGCGGCGTGTCATCTGACACTCCTGCTCTATTTCTCTTTAAAAGTTTGTGCCAAAGTATAGAGCATTGGCAGCAAGATCAGTGTTAAAAATGTCGAACTGATCAGACCGTTAACTACAACGATGGCCAATGGTTTTTGAAGTTCTGAACCCGGACCCGTTGCAAACAAAAAGCATCAAAAGATATGGGGACATCAGTATAAGCTTCGCAAAGCTCACATTCTATCATTGCTTACATGTAAGTTGCTATCTTCCTTACTATAAGTATCGTTCAATAGCCAATGCCCCATGAAATACACCTAAAATATCTATAGTTTGGGTATCTTTAATAAGGTAAGCAATTCTATAATGTCCATAAAGTAAAATTCTAATTTCATTATTTGTGTCATTTTGATAGGGATAGCCGACTTTTGGAAATGTCGATAAGATTTGAGTTTTAGTGAAAATTTCGTTTACAACTTATTTAGCTATTTTTGGATTGTCTTATGCAATGTAATCATGAATATCTTTCAGCCAGTAAGTGGATTCATCTGTCTAGTTGATATTTACCATTGTTTGATTCTAAGTTCCATCTCTTTACTTGAAATAGTTTTACCATTTTTAGAATCTTCTAAACCTTTTTTTATCATTCTATCAAATGCAAGTTCTTTTATAATCTCATCGTAAGAACTATCTGTTGGCAGTGAGTTTATGATATTTTTTGCCATAGTAGTTGGGGCAGTCATTGCTAACTCCATTATTTAAATATACACCATTCTATCAAAATGGTGTATATATTGTCTTTAAGTTTTAATATTATTTTTCTCACACTCCTGCTCTATTTCTCTTTAGAAGTTTGTGCCAAAGTATAGAGCATCGGCAGCAAGATCAGTGTTAAAAATGTCGAACTGATCAGACCGTTAACGACAACGATGGCCAATGGTTTTTGAAGCTCTGAACCCGGACCCGTTGCAAACAAAAAGGGTACCAGACCCAAAGCCGCGATAATGGCGGTCATCATGACCGGACGAATTCGCCTCATAGCACCTTGAATAATCGTATCATGCAGACTCATACCTTGCGCGATTAAGGCATTAAAATAATTGACTAAAACCACTCCATTTAAAATCGCAATACCAAGCAAGGCAATAAAACCAACCGAGGCCGGAACGGAGAGGTACTCACCCGTAAAGTAAAGTCCAGCAATCCCACCAATCAGCGCAAGCGGAATGTTAAATAAGACAATAAGCGCTTGCTTGATCGATTGAAATGACATGAACAGTAAGATGAAAATAAAAAATATCGAAATAGGGATAATCAACATCAGACGTTCTGAGGCGCGTTGCTGATTTTTAAATTCACCCCCATACTCCACAT
>JAYEGP010000179.1:0-2616 GCA_034659135.1 Campylobacterota bacterium | reverse complement strand
GATGATGTAGTCACCTTAGTCCAAGGTGATTTAATAGAGATTGATACCAGTATAAAACATTGCATAGAGGCGATAGAAAATTCACTGTTACGCTTATCTGTTTTTACAGATAATTTACTATAATAAGAAAAATTTACTACAAGACATGTGATGAAAATTATAGTTTTAGATGACTCCATGACAGTGAGAATGATTGTAGAGTCATTTTTAGAAGATTTGGGCCTTGATGAAGATGAGATTTTTCTGTTTGAAGATGGGCGTGATGCCCTCCGTTTTATTCAAGATAGTGGTGCAGACATTGTTTTTAGTGATATCAATATGCCACATATGAATGGTTATGAATTTGCAAGAGCACTTTTTAAGATTCGAGAAGATCTTAAACATACTTTTTTTGCTATCAGTGGAGATGAAACTCGTGAAAACTATGCAAAGATGAAAGAGCAAGGAGTACACCGTTTTTTAAAAAAACCGATTAAATCGGAACATTTTAAACATTTTGTCTATCCAGAGATTTTAAAATGTCGTCTTGCTGAGGAGAATTTATACGAAGATGTGGATTAAAAAATATTAATCTTCACTTTCTTCTTGCAATTTTTGTAAAATAGTTTTCTGTTTTGTTAACAAAAGACGAATAAAAAAGATAATAATCATAAGGCTAACAGGAATGGCTAAGAGCCACCATGGATTGAAGATATCTTTATCATCTAAGGCGCTATCATTTAATTTCTCTTCATTAATAATGCTCTCATTGACAAATAGATTTTTCTCTTCTTCTTTCTCTTCACGTTCTGCTTGGGATTTCTTTTCCTGAGCGTGGGTATAGTTGAGACTATTGTGATCTAAACTTCCTAAGAGATAGTTTTGAGATTTTAAATTGCTTTCATTGCATCCAAAAAAGATGAACATAAGAAGAGATAGTAAAACTACAGAGATAGTTTTAGCAATCATTTTTGACTCTGAACGATCAGAACCCCTTCAATCATCTTGTCGATATCGCCATCTAAAATTCCTGACACGTTAGAATAGGCTTCGTTGGAGCGGGTATCTTTAATCTGTTGGTAAGGCTGCATAACATAAGAGCGGATCTGATGTCCCCAGCCTATCTCACTTTTCTCAATTCCTGCCTCTTCGGCTTGTTGTTTTTCAAGCTCATACTCATAGAGACGGGACTTCAACATTTTCATCGCAGTCGCTTTGTTTTTATGTTGAGAACGATCATTTTGACACTGCACGACGATATTGGTCTCTATATGTGTGATACGAATTGCCGATTCGGTCTTATTGACATGCTGACCGCCCGCACCTGAAGCGCGATAGGTGTCGATTCGGATATCTTTATCTTCTATGGTGATATCAATATCATCATCGACTTCGGGAGAGACCATCACCGAGCTAAATGAGGTGTGGCGCTTGGCATTGGAATCAAATGGGCTAATACGAACCAGTCGGTGAATTCCATTTTCAACCTTGAGATAGCCATAAACATTTTCACCTTTGATGATAATGGAAGCATCCTTGATACCGGCTTCCTCACCAACTTGATAATCGAGGGTCTCCACACTGAAATCATGACGTTCCGCCCAACGCTTATACATGCGTAAAAGCATCAAGGCCCAGTCTTGACTCTCTGTTCCTCCTGCACCTGGGTGAATGGAGACGATGGCATTATTGGCGTCATTATCCCCACTAAGCAGTACCGCGATCTCCATACTTTGAATCAGCTCATCAAGCGCATCCGCTTCTTCATAAAGCGTCTCAATGGTCTCATCATCTCCCTCTTCTTTGGCCATCTCATACAGTCCGGCAGCATCTTCAAGCGTATCAGCAGTCAGACGGTATTTCTCTAACTTACGCTCGAGTTGTGTCTTCTCTTTTTGAATAACTGCGGCATGCGTTGCATCATTCCAAAAGTTCTGATCGTTTTCTAGGGTTTCGATTTCACTAAGTCTTACATTGATAACATCAGGCTGAATGACGTTGGTGATGTTCTGCATCTTTACATGTAAGGTTTTAAGCAGTTCGGTATATTCGTAATTGTCCATAAAAATTCTTCTAATAAAGTATAATACGCATTATATCCATAAAAGCGTAGGTTATTTAAATGCAGATTATTCGTTCACCTTTTGAACTCAAAAAACTATTAGCCCAAGAAGAGGGGAGTATTGGTTTTGTACCGACTATGGGAGCCTTACATCTAGGACACATGTCACTGATGCAAACTGCTCGTAGTGCGTCCGATGTTGTTGTTGTTTCTATCTTTGTGAATCCCACTCAGTTTTTAGAAGGTGAAGACCTTGACACCTATCCCAAAAAATTTGATGCTGATGAGAAGATTTGTAAGATGGCGGGCGTGGACTATCTCTTCTATCCCGAAGTATCTGATATGTATGGGGAAGATGAGGTAAGAATTATGGCACCTGATGTTCGTGGCTATGTCCTTGAAGGAGCCGATAGACCGGGGCATTTTGATGGGGTTTTGACGGTGGTGATGAAGCTCTTAAATATCGTTTCACCCGATAAGGCCTTTTTTGGGAAAAAAGATGCCCAGCAGCTCTCTTTGATCACTCAAATGGTAGAGAATCTTTTTATGAATGTTGAGATTATACCGGTAGATAC
>JAYEGP010000178.1:8866-12918 GCA_034659135.1 Campylobacterota bacterium | reverse complement strand
TATCAACTCTCAAATAAACTTCGCTATCACGGCTGGCAAGTTCCAGCCTATACGCTTCCCGCTAAGGCCGAGGAGGTGGCTATTTTGCGAGTTGTGGTAAAAGAGGGATTTGATTATGACTTAGCGACACTTTTAGTTGAGCATATTAGGCAAGCCATAAAAGAGTTAAAAGAAGAGACACAAAAACCAAGTCCATCAATTTCCAGTACTAAAATTTGCTAGAGAGCACCTTTTGTGCGCTCATAATATGAAAATCGATAGGTTCATTGTTAAGTAATTGCGTTTTTTCTCCGACTATGTTAAAACCTAGTTTTTGATAGAGTTTTATGGCAACGGGATGATTTTTTCTTACCATTAATGATATTTTTTTAAATGAGAGTGTATCAAAACCCATTTCAAGAGCTTTTGTGGTGACTGTTTTTCCATAGCCCTTACTTAAAAATTTCGGATTTATGAGCAGTCTGAACTCATTTTCATTTTGCGTTATAAAGAGAAACATACCAATGATCTGCTCTTTCTCCTTAGCGACAAAGCAGTGTTCGCATCTATCCTTGCAGTAGAGATCTAACCAACCATCTTTTTCTAAAGCGTAGTTAAATACAGCATACGCATTTTCATACCGCCATAAAGCGATGATTTCTCTATCGGGTGCCGTTATTTTTTCAATACGCATTTAAGAGTTTACTTGCTATTTTTATCATGATATAGCATAGAGTTTTTGCCCTTAGAGTTGCTTGAATTAAACTATTTTGGATAGAATAATTTTAAAGGTATAAGATGAAAAGTTTCTTAGTGATTATCATGGCATTTTTTAGTGGTTGTATGGCATCACCCGATACAAAAGAGAAAAAAGTTGATTCAAGATGTCTTCAAAAAGGTGAAAGTGGACGGTGTCGTGCCGCTATACCGCGTTATCATTTTAACCAAGAAAGTGGTGAATGTGAACAGTTTATCTGGGGTGGTTGTGGGGGTGTTGTTCCTTTCGAAACGATAGAATCATGTAAGGCTACATGTTCTTAGTGGGTTTGCTACTTTAGTTGTGCGTCGTTTTCTATGATTGTTAACTTTTCTACGCATATAATCTCCTTGTAGTCTTGATACAAAGCAAATTATATACCACATTTATTACGAAATTAATACAAGAAACTCTTTTTCATGTTATATTCTATTTTTTCTTTATCGAGCGTATGATTTGTAAAATAGTCATTGGCCAAGACGCCTTGTCCTAGCAGCATATCAGCGCCATCTTTACATGTAAGACCTAACTCCTGAGAGAGTTTTAAAAAGGGTGTTACTTTTCCATAGATCGCATCAGCACTGTAGTGTGTTTTTTCTAAAAGAGGTCTGAGTATCTCTAGTGGAGCAGGGTAGTTTTCATCTTCAAGGCCGGCCGAAGTGGTATTAACAATCAGATCATAAGATTGGGTTTCAATGCTCTGCCAACTCTTACATGTAAGGCCGAGCGCTTTAAAATAATCGAGTCTGCCCTCAGAACGATTTAAAACCGTTACATGTAAGCCCTCATCTATAAACTTATTTGCCAGTGCTTTTGCTGTACCGCCTGCACCGATGAGTAAAATATTCTTAATATTTTCAAAGTTACGAATGGCAAACATAAAACCATCAGCATCGGTGTTATAGCCGATAAGACGACCCTCTTCATTGATGAGGGTATTAACCACTCCAATTTTTTTGGCAAAACCACGCACTTCATCACAGGCATTAAAGGCAGCTTCTTTATGCGGTACTGTGACATTAGCACCATTAAGACCCAAGTTGAAGAAAGTCTCTTTGAGTTTCTTGCCATCTTTGAGATGGACACGGGTATAAGCAGCCTTTACATGTAAGGCTTTAAAGACACTGTTGTGCATAAGAGGTGAGCGCGAATGTGCTACGGGGTCACCGAATATTGCGAAGGTTTTCATTCGGGCTTAAGATCGTCTAGTGAGCTCATTAAGGCACCCAGTTTATTATGAACCTCTAGGTATTCAAGCTCATGAACAGAGTCTGCCACAATACCCGCACCTGCTTGTAAGATGACACGATCTGGTTTGACTAAAGAGGTTCGAATGGTAATAGCCGTATCCATATTGCCATCAAATCCAAAATAACCAATGGTTCCACTGTAAAAACCGCGTTTTATCCCTTCAAATTCAGAGATAAGTTCCATAGCTCGGATTTTAGGTGCACCGGTCATTGTCCCTGCTGTGAAGGTGGCGCCAAGAAGATCAAACATATCTTTATCATCACGTATCTCTGCGACAACATCAGTAACAATGTGCATGACATGAGAGTATTTTTCAATATGCATCATATCTTCGACTTTTACCGTTCCTGTTTTAGCGACGCGACTAACATCATTACGGCCAAGGTCAATCAGCATAAGGTGTTCTGCACACTCTTTTGGATCTGCTAAGAGCTCAATTTCCAGTTCTCTGTCACGCTCTTTAGTCTCACCACGCTTTCTCGTACCTGCAATGGGACGCAGTAGTAGCTCTCCATCTTGGAGTCGCACCATGACTTCAGGTGAACTTCCAACGATGCTAAAATCTTCATATTCCATCAAGTACATGTAAGGCGAAGGATTTTTAGTGCGTAAAATACGGTAAAAGCTAAAAGGATCGACTTTGACATGACGGGTATAGCGGTTGGTCATTAAAATTTGAAAAACATCACCACTACGTATCATCTCTTTTGACTTATCGACCATGTCAAAAAACTTCTCTTTTGAAAAAGAGAAACTTCCTATGTCATCACCTTCTAAAGGCTTGAGTGGTGTATAGGAATAATCTGATTTTAATAGTGACTCTACGGTGTCGAATTTATTTTCATCTACTGCACTTATTAAGGTGATCTTATGGTCTTTATGCGAATAGACAAGTACCATCTTTGGTAAGATGAGATCCATATCTGGAGTCTGCATCTCATCTTCAAGCTCTTGCATATATGAGTCAAGAACAGGTTCAAAGACCTTAACCATGTCATAGCCTATGAAGCCGATGAAACCATCAACATAGCCAACACCAAGCTTTTTAGCCTGCTTTTTGTATGCATCCTTATCGATACCAGCGTAATAGCTTTTTAAAAACTCAAAAGGAGAACTTTTGATAAGGTGTTCTTGAGCATGACTGTCTGTATAGTAGCTTGTCTCATTTTGGTATCGTAAACGTTCGCGAGCACCTAATATAATGATAGAAAAGTTTCCCTCAGAGGTACTAGCACTTTCAAAAAGAAAGGTCACTTCATCTTTAAAGTGCGACTTTACTTTTTGATACACCGCAATGGGTGCAAATTGATCAAGTGTAAATTGTTTGGCGTGAATCACACTATACCTTTGTTAAAAAAGCACCAGATTCAATACTTTTACGAATCTGCTTAAGTGCTTTACGTGCTTCACCCTCACTGTTAAATGGGCCAACAAGAACTTTATTGACTGTTTTGCCATTAGCTTGGACTTTATGGTAGGTGTATCCATAGCCCTGTCTCTCTATTTTTTTGATAAAAGTGGCAGAGGGTGCAAATTTTGAAAACGAACCGACTTGAATATAACGCTGACCTTTTTGAGCTACTTTTGGTGTTCTTACAGCAGGTTTTGGTTTTGGTTTCACTACGGCAGGTGTACTCTTAACGACAACAGGTTTTGGAGGTGTTAATGCTTCTGGTTCAACAACCACAACCTCTTCTTCCTCAATAACTTGTGGCGCCTCTTCTTTTAAGCTCTCTTCTTTAAGTTTTTGGGCAATTTTATTGAGGCGGTCATCATCTGGAGCTGCCTCTTCAATCACTTCAACCGGTTCAAATAGTGGATCATCACGCACCTCATCATTTTGAGCAATGGGTTCTGGTGGCAAGACGGCTTGTGGGAGATTATCGGTACCTTCAGATTTAAGAGAATTCATAATAACTACAACAATAATTAGAATCAGTGCTAATGTTGCTACGGCGAGAAGTAGCTTTTTATTGTTACCATTGTGAGTTGATTTATTTAAGATGATGTCATTAAGTTCGTTTTTTTCTTCCATAACTTTTCCTTCGAAAATAGAGTTTTATTT
>JAYEGP010000178.1:0-8766 GCA_034659135.1 Campylobacterota bacterium | reverse complement strand
AAGGTCTCCGTCGGTGGTGCTTTGCACATCACCTCTGGTTCCGACCCTAAAAAAGCCAAGCAGTTGGCTTTTTCTTTACGGGTCTCACATGTGCTTGGCGAATGCAGATCCACGCTCTTTCGCGTAAACTTCATAGGGCACATTCAAAATATTATATTCAGGTGGTAGGTCCTGAGTTGGGAACATACGCCACTGCTTAGGCTGTTTCGCCGCAAGTTTCATCGATATCATTTTACCCAGCTGATAGGCTTCTTGCAGGGTCGTATGTCCTTTATGGATATAGACATGTAGATGCCCATCTGTCTTTGTTTTAAAAGCGGTAAAATTGAGGTATCCCTCTTCACGAAGCAAAAGCTGTGCCTTATGGTAAAAACGTTCAGGATCTCTACCATTATAATCGATGACAATATTTTCAACTTTATTACGAGAATTAATCAATGAGTGCGCGATGGTAATCTCACCTTTAAGGTGTTGATTAATAATCGACTGTGTCATTGTCTTATTGACCTTTTCGTACTTATTATAAAAAGTACGTCCTTTATAGCTAATCTTGTCCGTAACACTACTGTTTTTTTGCCAATAATGGTCGGTAAGCATTTTGATGAGTTTGAGATCCATTGAACTTACAGGCATACATTGACTCCTTAGTACGTTGATTGGGTATAGATAATAAAGTCTTGAGCTAGTGCTTTTAGCTCGTCTTTAATTTTAGCTTGCGCATCTTCATTGTTAATATCGTCAAGAACGTCAGCAATTTTATTGGCGATAATCTCAAACTCTTTCTCTTTCATTCCACGTGATGTCAGTGCCGGAGAACCGATACGAATACCTGACGTGACAAAAGGAGACCGTGTTTCACCTGGAACCGTGTTTTTATTGACAGTAATACCTGCACGTCCAAGAGCAGCATCAGCATCTTTACCACTAAAGTCTTTGTCTAAAAATGAGACGAGAACAAGATGATTATCGGTTCCCTTGCTTACGACATCGTAACCACGTTTTATAAGAACATCAGCAAGAACAGCGGCATTGGCTTTGACCTGCTTGGCGTAGGCTTTCCATTCACCTGAGAGGTTATATTTAAATCCGACAGCTTTAGCCGCGATAACATGTACAAGTGGTCCACCTTGCAGTCCTGGGAAGATGGCAGAATTGATTTTTTTAGCGATAACTTCATCATCGCACATAATCAAACCCCCACGAGGACCAGCAAGTGTTTTGTGCGTTGTTGTTGTCACCACATCGGCGTAAGGGAATGGACTAGGGTGTTCATCTGCAGCAACAAGACCTGCAATGTGTGCGATATCGGCAAATAAAATAGCACCGACTTCATCAGCAATTGCACGGAATTTTTTAAAGTCTATTTCACGGGCATAAGCAGAAGCACCACAAACAATAATTTTAGGCTGAGTAATCTTAGCAATGTCTAAAACACGCTCATAATTAATACGACCATCAAGCTCAACACCATAAGTAAAACTTTGATAATTTTTACCTGAAAAACTTGGTTTTGAACCGTGGGTCAAATGACCACCATGGCTTAAATCCATACCTAAGATTTTATCACCGGCTTTAAGAAGTGCTGCATAGACGGCACCATTAGCTTGACTTCCTGAATGCGGTTGTACATTAGCAAAGTTACAGCCAAAAAGTTCACAAGCACGATCAATGGCTAACTGCTCCACACCATCAGCATATTCACAACCGCCATAGTAACGTTTGTAGGGATAACCCTCAGCATACTTGTTGGTAAAAACAGAACCCATAGCTTCCATAACGGCTGGCAGGGTAAAGTTCTCCGATGCGATCATCTCTAAATGATCACACTGACGCTCTAACTCTTTTTCACAGAGATCAAAAATTTCGCTATCGTACTCTTTTAAAAAACTCATCTTATTCTTCTTCCTCTTCTGGTTTAATTTCATTGTTTAAAGGTTTCATTGCTGGAAATAGCAAGACATCTCGGATGGAGTGCTCATTAGTCAAAAGCATCACAAGGCGGTCTATTCCAATTCCTTGACCTGCCGTTGGTGCCATTCCATAACTTAAGGCGGTCACAAAATCTTCATCCATCTCATGGGCTTCATCATCACCACTCTCTTTGGCTTCAAGTTGATCTTCAAAGCGTGAGAGTTGATCAAGTGGATCATTAAGCTCACTAAAGGCGTTAGCGATCTCACGTCCAGCAATAAAAAGCTCAAAACGCTCGGTAATCGCTGGGTTGTCATCACTACGACGTGCCAGTGGAGAGATCTCTACAGGATACTCCGTAATGAATGTTGGATTGATCAGTTTTGCTTCAACAAAGGCATCAAAGAGTTCACCTTGAAGTTGTCCTAAACTCATTTTAGCATTGGCATCAAGACTGTTCTCTCTTAAAAATGCCAAAATGGCCTCTTTGTCATTGACGATGTTTTCAGGAACACCACCAATTACATGCAAAGATTTTACGAGACCAATCTCAGTAAAATCACTGAAATCTACTTCCATATCACCATATGGCAGTATTGTGGGGAGGTCTAAATGATCAAAAAGGTATTCAAAATACTCTTTGGTAATGGCAATGAGATCTTTGTAGGTTTTATAGGCCCAGTAAAATTCAATCGAGGTGAACTCAGGATTATGCGTTGCGTCCATTCCTTCATTTCTAAAGTTACGGTTGATCTCAAAGACCGCTTCAAATCCACCAACAATTAGGCGTTTGAGATATAGCTCTGGCGCAATACGTAAAAAACGGTCAATCCCCAAAGCATTATGATGGGTTGTAAAAGGTTTGGCATTGGCTCCACCTGCGATAGGGTGCATCATAGGTGTTTCGACTTCTAAAAAGCCTTTGTCTTCAAAGAAGCGACGTGTTAGAGAGATGATTTTAGAGCGTGTTTTAAAGGTTTTTCGTACATCGGCATTCATGATAAGATCTAAATAGCGCTGACGATAACGTATCTCTTTGTCCGTAACACCATGAAATTTTTCTGGAAGTGGTGAAATCGCTTTGGTTAAGATGTGAAATTCACTTACATGTAAAGAGAGTTCACCTTTATTCGTGACAAAAGGATAGCCTGTCACTTCGACAATATCACCAACTTCAACATCTTTTTTGAAGACATTATTGTAAAAACCTTCAAGAAGGTTATCGCGGGCAACATAGACTTGTAGCATGCCACTTTCATCTTCAACTTTTAAAAAACTTGCTTTTCCCATAAGACGGAAAAATTTTATACGTCCTGCAACGGTATAGATACGTTTTTCATCACGTCTATCTTCTAATGTTTCGACATCGCTATTGACATTAAGATATTTTGCAATGCTGGTGTTACGTTTACTCTCATTAGAGTAAGGGTTAAAGCCAGCCTCTTTTAGTCTCTGGGCTTTCTCGATACGTTGTTGTACATAGGGGTTGTCAAATGTCAATAGGGTTTCCTTTTATAATATTGAGTTTTTGCTCTGACAGTTTTTACAGATGCCATAAATCTGCATAGAGTGATCTTGCATCTTGAAACCAAGTTTATGAGCAATCTTATGCTGTCGTTCTTCAATAGCGTCATCAACAAATTCTGTGATTTCACCACATTGTGTACAGATCATATGATCATGATGCTCTTTAGCTCCAAGTTCATATTTTTTGCCTTGTGAGCCAAAAGAGAGCGAAGTGACCATCTCAGAGTCTTCAAGCAGAGAGAGGGTTCTGTATACTGTTGCTATACCTGTTTTGAGTTTAGGAAACTTCTCTTTTATGAGCTGATGCAGAGCCTCAGGTGAGAGGTGTTCATCACTCTTGTAAAGCGTCTCCAAAATAACTTCTCTTTGAATCGTGTATTTATAACCACTCTTTTTTAATAACTCTTTAAAACGCAAGAGTAGCGTTTCATATTCAATAGTACGATGTGTAAAGTTAGAATCAGAATGCATTACTACGCTTACTTACTCTCTGTTTGCATGTTGGCTTTGACGTTGTCTATTAACTCTTTAGCATGCTCTTGTACTTTTTCATCGGTAACCGTTTTAATCTTATCGGCACCTTCGTTAATAGATGCATCAATCTCTGAACTGATCTCAGTAGGATCAATGTGCATGATAATATCACCCGTTTCAATCAAGATAGGGAAAAGGATACTTTTTTCCATGATAGGAGCGAGATTGCTATGTACAGCTTTGATGTTATTCAGGGCAAAAAAGATAACGGCTGCAATAAGAAAAAACTTTCCACTTCCGACAATAAATCCAAAGAACTTATCTATAGGACCAAGACCACTCTCTTTAGATATCTTTTTGAAGACAATACCAATAAGTAGCATGAGTGTCCAAAAAAGTATTAAGGTTACGATAAAACCTGTAAAAGTTTTGGCAGATTCGTTGTCAAAATGAAAGATCATATCACTAAGCATGGTCCCGATCTCAGTGCCGTAACGCGAAGCGATGTAGATACCACCAATGATACCGATGAGGCCAAAAAGTTCTTTAAAAAATCCGTTTAAAATGCCTTTAAGCCCCAAAAGTAGTATGATAACACCGACAACGATATCAAAATAGTGAAAATCCATTTTTATCCTTTTGCAATTTGAACTTGGTCTTTACCCATATGTTTGGCTTCATAAAGTGCCTTGTCTGCACGTTCTATAAGTGTCATAGGTGTGTCATCTTCACTGCAGTGTGCAAGACCAATACTTAGCGTAATGGACATCTGTCTGTTTTTAAAAAGAAGTTTATTGTTTCGAACAAGTTCTAAAATACGTTCAGCCGCTAATATAGCCCCCTCTTTGTCTGTACGATTGAGTATGGTAATAAACTCTTCTCCACCATAACGAAAAATTGGATCGCCGTCGCGTAGTGTTTTTTTTAAAATGTTAGCAAGAAAGATTAACACTTTATCACCAGCAATGTGTCCAAAGGTGTCATTGACGCTTTTAAAGTCATCAATATCTAAAATAAGCAGGTGGAAGTTTTTAGCATGGGAATTCATATTACATTTAATATGCATATAGTCATCCATGGCTTGACGATTGAAGATTCTCGTCAAGGGATCGATTCGTGATTTTTTCTCTAAATCACGCAGTTGATGATGAAGGTCTGATATGGTCTCATTCGCACGAGTAATCTCACTGCTCATATGAGTCTGAATATCATTAAAGCGTTTTGATATTACCTCTTCATTGATGAGCTGTTCGTTTTGTGCGTCTTCTATAATCTTACACTGCGTCTGATGAATAGTTTCCATAATGTCATTGGTATCCTTATAAGATGCAAGACCCGATGACGCAAGGGTTTGGTACTCATCATCAAAACTTAACTTTTGGGAATGCAGATCAAGAGGGAGATGAAAAGAACTTGTAAACAGTTTCTGAGCAATATTATGTAAGAAGTCAATGACTTCACTCTCATCAACATTGTCATCAAGTTCATTAATGTGATTCATTATTTCATCATAAACTTCGGTAACGATGGTTTTGGCAACACTGTTTTTCATAGGAAACTTTCGATACTCTAGGATTGTAGAGAATTATAGCAACAAATGTTGAAAAATCGTTTAAATTTTGATTATCTCTATCAATATCCTAACGACATCAGTCCATATTTAGGTTTATGTGATAAAATCCTAATCCTAAAATTTGAACATATAAATGAGGCCACATAATGAGTATCTGGAGTCCTGAAAGCTGGAGAGATTTTCCAATCTTACAACAACCAACCTATACCGATCAAGCACATCTTAAAAAAATTGAGTCCGAGCTTAAAAATTATCCGCCACTTGTATTTGCGGGTGAAGCACGTAATTTGAAAAAACAACTTGCTGATGTCAGTAAAGGTAAGGCTTTTTTACTTCAAGGTGGTGATTGTGCAGAGAGCTTTAGCGAGTTCAATGCTACAAATATTCGCGATACCTTTAAGGTGATGCTACAGATGGCAGTCGTTATGAGTTTTGCTGGTGGTGTTCCTGTGGTTAAAATTGGACGTATGGGTGGGCAGTTTGCAAAACCACGCTCCTCAGATTTTGAGACAATTGGTGAGGTGTCACTTCCAAGCTACCGTGGTGATAATATTAATGGTGTTGCGTTTACCGAGGCAGCGCGTGTTCCTGATCCTAGTCGTCTCATCAAAGCGTACAATCAATCGTCTGCAACACTAAATCTTGTTCGCGCTTTCGCTTCAGGTGGTTTAGCTGATCTTCACCAAGTCCATCAATGGAACCTTGGATTTGCAAAACAGAACAAGATGAGCGAAAAGTATGAGACGCTTGCGCAGAGTATTGAAGATTCATTACGTTTTATGGAAGCGTGCGGTGTGACGTCTAAAACCTATCGTACCCTACGTGAGACAGATTTTTATACTTCACATGAAGCACTACTTCTAAATTATGAAGAAGCCTTTACTCGTAAAGACTCTTTAACGGGTGATTGGTATGATACTTCAGCTCATATGCTTTGGATTGGTGATCGTACTCGTCAGCTTGATGGTGCACATGTTGAATACATGCGTGGTATTAACAATCCTATCGGCTTGAAATGTGGCCCAAGTATGCAAACTGATGATCTACTACGTCTGTGTGATACGCTAAATCCTGAAAATGAAGCAGGTCGTTTAAACCTTATCGTTCGTATGGGTGCCAATAAAGTTCTTGATGGCATGCCACGTCTTGTGCAAGCGATTAAAAAATCAGGCCATAATGTTGTCTGGTCATGTGACCCGATGCACGGAAATGTCTATAAAACAGCAAATGGTTATAAATCACGCCCTGTTGAGGGAATCTTAACAGAGATGAAAGAGTTCTTTCAGGTGCATAAAGCTGAAGGCACGGTTGCAGGTGGTGTTCACTTAGAGATGACAGGTCAAGACGTTACAGAATGTACGGGAGGAACCTTTGTGGTGACTGAAGAAGATCTTTCGAGTCGTTACCATACCCATTGTGATCCACGTTTAAATGCAGATCAATCCTTAGAATTGGCATTTATGATTGCTGATACCTTAAAAGAAGCGCGTCAATAATCTCTTTACTTCTGCTTTACATGTAAGGATAACTACCTTACATGTAAAGATTCTTCACGCTTATAAATTTTGAATCTGTCTCATCAGCTCATCAGGTCGATTAGCATACTGAATAGCATTCTCTTTGGTGATAAGTTTCTTTCTTAAAAACTCTTCAAGTTCTTGAGTCTGGGTAATCATTCCCGTGGCTGCTTGGTTAAGCTGCATCTGTGAGTAGAGTTGATGCACTTTATCTTCACGGATCAAGTTGGCAATGGCGGGATTGGTATTAAAAATCTCTTGCGCAGCGATACGTCCTCCACCCACCTTAGGCAGTAGGGCTTGAGAGATAACCGAGATCAGAGATGTTGAAAGTTGCGCTCGAACCTGAGGCTGTTCATCTCCTGCAAAAACGTCAATAATACGGTTAATGGTTTGTGGTGCAGAGTTGGTGTGCAGGGTTCCAAAAACTAAGTGACCGGTTTCTGCAGCGGTTAGTGCGGCTTCAATAGTCTCTTTATCACGCATCTCCCCAATGAGGATGACATCAGGGTCTTCACGCATGGCAAACTTAAGTGCTGAAGCAAAACTTCCCGTATCGGTTCCAATATTACGATGTGAAAAAAGACATTTTTTATTTTGATGAATAAACTCCACGGGATCTTCAACCGTGATGACATGTTTTGATTCGGTCATATTGATCTCATTAAGCATCGCAGCAAGTGTGGTTGATTTACCACTACCTGTTGGTCCTGTTACGAGTATGAGCCCTTTTTCACGTTTAATGATCTCTTTGAAAATCGCTTTAGCATTGAGCTGATCGAGTGAGGGAATCTCAATAGGAATAATACGAAAGGCACAGGCAATATCGCCTAGAGTTCGGTAGTAGTTCGCACGAAATCGGCCAACATCGGGGATGACAATAGAGAAATCAAGCTCCCACTCTTCTTCAAAGGCTTTTTTCTGTTTTTCTGTTAACAGCGAATAGGACATCTCTTCAATGTCTTCACCTGTTAAAATAGGTAGATTGAGAGGAACTAGTTTTCCATCGATTCTAACTTGGGGTTCAGAACGTGATACTAGATGCAGATCTGATGCCTTATAGGCAACAACACTTTTGAGTAGTTTTTGTATATCTAATGTTTGACTCATAAAAAGACTCCTTCATATTCACTAAGATTAAAACCGACGAGAACGCGATTTTGATATTCAACAACAGGACGTTTAATAAGCATATTATGATCACAGAGATACTGCTTTTTGCTAGCATCATCAAGATCGAGTTCTTTCATTTTAAGGGTACGATATGTGGTGCCACGACTGTTAAGTAAGGTTTTCATCTCAACGTGACTTAGCCACGAAGAGACTTTTTCACAGCCTACAGGACTTGCTTTAAAATCACAGAGCTCATAAGCGATATCATGTGCTTTAAAAAACTTGAGTGCTTTTTTAACACTGTCGCAGTTTTTAATTCCATAAACCTGTATCATGGCTACTCGATAATTTTTGGAACGATGAAAAAATGATCATCGCTATGAGGAGCGTGCCTCATAATATCCTCATTGATTTGCGTATTACATGTAGGGATATCGCCACGGAGTTTTGTACTTTCAGGTGTCATTGCAAAGGTGTCACTGACACCATCAGTATCGAGTTCGGAGAGATTATCAACAAAAGCGATCATCTCATCCATCTGAGCGATGATTTCAGCGCGTTTATTTTCAGAGACCGTTAAATAAGATAGTTTTTCTAGTTTGCTTAAAAGAGCATTATCAACTTGCATAACATAGAGACCTTTTATTTTTT
>JAYEGP010000177.1:0-2651 GCA_034659135.1 Campylobacterota bacterium | reverse complement strand
TTCTATAAAAGATAAAACTGTTACATCAGTAGCAGCGATAAAGTTTGAATATATGAAGCTTAATCCCCAATTGACCTTTGAGACTTTTGTCGTTGGGGAGTCTAACCAGTTTGCTTATACTGTGGCAAGAAGTGTTGCTGAAAATCCCAGTATTCAATATAACCCATTTTTTATATATGGAGCAGTAGGACTAGGAAAGACACATCTTCTTCAAGCTATTGGTAACTATGGGTTAAAGTTGGGTAAAAGTGTAATCTATACAACACTTGAAGAGTTTACAAATATTTTTATATCACATATACGAACACAAACTATGGATCGTTTTAGAGATACATTTAGGAGATGTGACCTTTTACTAATAGATGATATACAGTTTCTTGGAGGAAAGGAGAAAACACAGGATGAATTTTTCCACACATTTAATAAACTACATTCTGAAGGTAAGCAGATTGTTTTGACTTCAGACAAGGCACCTAAAAAAATAGCAGGATTGGAAGAGAGGCTCATAAGTCGTTTTGAGTGGGGTCTCATGGCGGACATACAAGCGCCTAATCTTGAAATGAAGATTTCTATTATCAAAAAGAAGTGTGAGACAAATCAGATACATCTTAATGAGGACATTGTTCACTATATCGCTACACACTTGGGCGATAATATTAGAGAAATAGAAGAAGTGATCATCAAAATAAACGCACTGAGAATTTTACTGCATCATGAAATTACACTAGACTTTGTACAAAATGCCATAAAAGATCATATAAAGGAAAAAACTGAGAACATAAGCATTGATGATATTGTTGAGACTGTAGCAAAAGAATTTAATGTAAAACCTTCAGAAATTAAATCTAAGAGACGTCACAAGGCTGTGGTAGAAGCTAGAAGAGTGGTAGTGTATCTGGCAAGAAATCTTACTTTAAATTCTATGCCACAGTTAGCATTTTACTTTGGTTTGAAAGATCACAGTAGTATTTCTCATATGATGACTAAGGTGTACAAAACCATGGATGCAGATACGAACTTTAAAATCTTACTTGAAGAATTAGCAGAAAAGATTAGTACAAAAAAAGATATGTAGGGGGACGCAGAATTTATTTATTTGCTCTAAGGATATGTTCAGGTGAGACACCAGGAGCCTGATTACATAATTTTGATCTTGTCTCATCTTTTCCTCGCCTTACGCACAAATCTAAACCCATGTAATTTAGATATTTCTTCCATAAGTCTATCAGCATAGTTGTAGCCAATACCCATCTTTCTTTGAAGGTGGCTTGTAGAGGTGTTTTTGGTTGAGCGAATGATCCTCTTTGCGATTCTCAATTTCTTTTTGTGTTCTTCAGCTTCTGTCATTTTTGATTTCCTTTTTTAGTGTGAAAAGAGTATATGAAATAAGGTGGACAATTAGTGTACACTTAAACCTATACAATACCTCATAACTAAAATATGAGGAGCTTCAAATGAGTAGACACAGAAGAAAAAAAGGTTGCCTGTATGGTCTAGCCATTGGTGATGCGATGGGTGCTCCGGTAGAGTTTATGGAGCGTGGGTCTTTTTCGGAAGTCAAAAATTACTGTCGTGGCGGAAAGTTTCGTCTTGAAGCAGGAGAGTGGACTGATGATACCGCTATGGCTCTTTGCTTGGCACAAAGTCTCATCGATTGTCAGGGGTTTGATCCGCATGATCAGATGGAAAGGTATCTTGAATGGATGGAGTGTGGGTATATGAGTTGCACAGGCAAGGCTATTGGTATGGGAAAAATCGTTATGAGGTCTTTGATCAGATATAGGAGAAAACGACAAGCGTATACCGACATCAAACATGAGAAGTTTTCAGGAAATGGCTCATTGATGAGATTGGCACCAGTTTGTGTCTTCTATGCAGATGATCTTGATAGTGGCGTACACTATGCTTCACTTAGTTCTGCAGCTACACATGGTTCTGTTATCGCCAGAGATGCATGTCGTTATTTTGCCTATCTGGTCATTAAACTTTTACAGGGTACAAAAAAAGAGGAGATTTTTACCTACCAATTTAAAAAAGATTTGGAGAGATATTTTGAGGGAGATCCTCTACATAAGTCATTAGATGCTGTTATCAGAGGGTGCTATAAAAACAAAAGTGAAAAAGGTATTGTAAGCAGTGGATATGTGGTGCAGAGTTTAGAAGCAGCACTGTGGAGTTTTTACCATACAGATACATTCGAAGAAGCCATACTAACGGCAGTAAATTTAGGTGATGATGCCGATACAGTCGGAGCCATCACAGGACAGTTGGCAGGGGCCTGTTATGGGATGGATGACATACCAAAACAGTGGGTTGATAGGTTGGGGAATTTGGAATTGGTGGATGGGGTTTTTGGTGAGTTGGTTTAAACCATAACAAGGTACAAAAAATTTTCAGTAGTCGTCAAAAATAATTTTTTAGGGAAAGCAGAGTTTGAGATTTAAGATAAAATACCCTTGTGAAAAAAACCAAACTCCAAAAGAAGTGTAGCGAATTAGAACTTAGAATCAAAGAAAATACAGGATGGAATAAAGCCAGAGTATTTGTAATCACAGGATTAATACTATCAATAATAACATTAGGACGGGTAAACCTAAAAAAGATAGCAACAAAGTTAAATCCAAAAGAGAGTAAAGAGGTAAATTATAGGC
>JAYEGP010000176.1:0-2672 GCA_034659135.1 Campylobacterota bacterium | reverse complement strand
TTTTATCCAAAAGGGATGATTTTTCCTATATCCAATGTTATACTAGATGAGATTGAAAGATATAGAGAGATATTAGTGGCTCATTCGGGAGTATTAATGAATTTAATAGCTTGGGAAGCTACTGAGTATGGAAATGTTAAAATCATAAACAAGACAGATGACTTATATAGATATTTTGATTGTACACAAAGTTGTGAATTTATTTATGAATGTGTACAAAAAACAATACAAGAGACGCTCCCTAATGAATTGAAATATCTAAGATCCTTTGACAAGTCCTATGATGAAATTAATGAACTCTTAGAGATGCCAGATAATAAAATAAAAAGTTTAATAACCTTTATATTGCAAAATGATAATAAACTCTCAAAAAATAAAAGAGAGAAATATTTTTCGAAATTAACTGGTGAAGAACTAACGAGGATAGAAACTATTATCAGTGAAAATTTCCTTGATTGAATCTGTATTATTTCTAAATATGCAAAGGGCTGTGAGAGCCAATCTAAGTAAGACCAGAAAATAGCTAATCTAAGAGAGTTTTTTTAAATGCTTCTAATGCCTTCATCTGCTCCAAATACAGTGCTTTTGCTTCTTGCATCGAGATCTCTATAAAATGGATAGAGCTTCCGAGAGGATATTGAGCGAGTCGATCGATAGCTACGGAAGCGACCTGATAGACACGCGGGTATCCTCCTGTTGTCTGGTGATGACGCATGAGGATGATGGGCCCTTTTGAAGTGAGTTGTATGGTACCATCATTGACAGCTGAAGAGATGATGTCATAGTCTTTAGCGTGAATATCAGTGCCTTGCAGTCGTAATCCCATCAAATCAGACGAAGAAGAGATCTTCCAGTGCGTGTTTAAGAGTTCTGAGGGATTTGTCAGCAGATGATGTTCAGGACCTCGTATTAAGGGTATTTCATGACTAAAAGGAGGAAACCATTTCTCATAAGCACCCCTTTTTAGACCGATACGCTGTACATTGTTTTGATGTAAGGGCGTGGCAAAAAGGTAGAGTCTAAAACCTATGGAAGCCTCTTTTACATGTAAGCGATCTCCACTATTGGCACGGTAGACCTTTGTATGTTCAAGTGCTATTGCTGCACTGTTTTGTAAGAGTGTCATGGTTTTGAAATGGGCACCAGAAAGGGTAAAAAGCACTTCTTTAGTAAAGGTGATGTTGGCATGATAGAGAATCTCGACACAGTGATACTTTTGGGGATTACCGAGTAAGATAGAAGCGACCTCAAAGGAGAGTTGATCACTGGCACCTTTGGGTGAGATGCCTAGGTGCTGCGTTCCATAGTGACGTGCTTTAACTTCAAAAGCCAGAGTATTGGGAGAGAGTTTAAACACCTTTTATCGCTTTGAGAATACTCAAGGCTGAGGGAGAATCAGAGTGGATACAAAGGGTGTCTGCTTTAAGTGGATAGCTTTTATTATCGATGTTGACATAGCCTTTTTTAAAATCATCATATTGCTGTTTCGCTAGATTGACATCATGTATGACGGCATTGTCTTGTGAGCGTGGTGCTAATTTTAGTTGATTGTCTTGAAAGATATAACGTCGATCCAAAAAGGCTTCATGAAAAACGTGGATACCTTGATCTTGACATGCGATATCAAAAGAGGAGTTGTGCTGGGTAAGGACTTCCGTAATACCACTTTTTCTAAGCCACGAGGCAAGCGTGATCGCAAGGGCTTGAGTGATATTGGCATGATTGTACAAAGCACCATGAAGCTTCACCGACTTAAGTGAGCTGATAAGAGCATATTGTGCGTCAAGATCATGAAGGAGCTGTTTCGTAGAGATAGGCATCACTTTGCGTCCAAAATTGGCTCTGTCTTTATAGCTGAGGTGTGCCGTTGCTTTGACTTGAAACTGCTGTGCCAAATCAAGATAATATGCAATACTCTCGGCATCTCCCGCATGGCCGCTGCACGCAATATTGGCGATATCAATATCTGCCATCAAGGCATCATCAATCTCATGAGCCACACCACGTTCACCGATATCGCAATTAATCAACATCACGCTCCTTTAATGCCCGAAAGATAATGATATCAGAGGGACGCAACTTCTCAAAATCATCAAAGGTGGTATGACCGATAATATGCCAGCCACCGGGAGAGTCTTCAGAGTATATCCCTGTCTGAGCCATACCGATAGCCACGGCACCTTTTCTTACATGTAAGCGGGGAGTGTCTCTTCGTGGTAGATGAAGTCGCTCATCTAAACCTAAGAGATAAGGAAAATAAGGGCGAAATCCCAGCATGGCAATCGTATAAGGTCTGTTCGCATGAAGAGCTATAAACGCTTCTTTTGAGAGCTGGAGTGTTTGGCAGAGATAGGCCATATCCTCTCCACGGTAATCCACATCGATTTCAAAAGTTTTTGAATGCTTACATGTAAAGCTCTCTTCGCTATTTTCTATGATGATGCCATCGAGATACTCTGGGGTATGAAAAAGCGGTGACATATGGCTAAAGTGTATGGCTATTGTAGTGTAGGTGGGAATCATATCGCAAATCGCCAAGGTCTTAAAATCAAGAGTCTCAAGAAGATAATGATAAGTGCTTAGTACGCGTTCACTGATCGTTTTATCCAGTGTTTCGCCAAAACGGTATTCGATACAGAGTTCGCTGATGTGATGTCGTTTGGGAGTTAACA
>JAYEGP010000175.1:0-2674 GCA_034659135.1 Campylobacterota bacterium | reverse complement strand
AGAGGACACCAAAGAAACGATTAACGTTTAGAGAATTGAGGAGAACGACGTGCTTTACGTTTACCTGGTTTTTTACGTTCAACAACACGTGAATCACGCGTCATCATACCTTCAGGTTTTAAGATAGCACGAAATGATGCATCATATTTAACGAGTGCACGAGAAATACCGTGACGCAGTGCATCAGCTTGACCACCGAAACCACCACCTAAAGTCGTTGCTACGATATCTACCGATGTATCTTGTTTTGTTAAAGCTAGGGGTTGTTTAACACGAAGTTTCTTCGCTTCAAGTCCACCCAACCATGCGTCAAGAGAGAGACCATTAATCGTCATTTTCCCTGATCCTGGTGCTAACCATACTTTTGCGATTGACGCTTTACGACGTCCTGTTGCGTAAGTTTTTGCCATATTCTAAATCCTTACTTGTTTAGCTGTGCAGTGTGTGGATGCTCAGCACCTGCATAGACTTTAAGTTTTTTAAGCTGCTTAGCGCCCATTTTTGTTTTAGGAAGCATACCGCGAGTTGCTAGTTTGAAAAGCTTCTCTGGGTTGTTTGCTAAAAGTTCCATCATCTTAACACTTTTAGTACTACCGAAGTAACCACTGTGTGAGAAGTACTCTTTATCGTTGATCTTACCTTGACCTTTGAAAACAGCTTTAGAAGCGTTGATAATAACAACACTGTCACCACAGTCCATGTTTGGTGTATAATAAGGTTTGTTCTTTCCGCGTAAATGTGTCGCTACCTCTGTAATCATACGACCAAAAGTTTTACCTTCTGCGTCTATAAGAATCCAGTTGTTTTCGATCATCTCTGGCGTTGCAATTTTTGTAAAACTCATTGCTAGTCCTTTCAATCTCTTAAATTAAGTGTGGGATTATAGTGGTTTAAAACTTTTATAAAGCTTAAATTAAGGTTTATATAAGGATTTAAGTCCAGAGTTTGGAAAAGTCAAAATCTAAAGTGCAACCCTCGATCTCAAACGTGTAGCTCTTTTTATCAAAGTCCCCCGCCTTGATGTAACGCCCTTCATGAAGCTTATAGAGTTTTGCCATCTTCTCTTGGGGATCAACAATACAATAGTAGAGCACACCCTCTTGTTCGTAGAGTTCGTATTTAAGGTGTTTATCTTTGGTCGCAGTGCTTTTAGAAAGAACTTCAAAGATAATGAGTGGCGCCTTAGTGATATACGCACCTTCCATCTCCTCATCACAGACAACAAGGTTATCAGGTTGGACTACCGTATCTTCATCAATTTTATAGTCCACAGGCAGAAGGGCTTCACAGCGTTCACACTCCTGTAAGGCTTCCTTTAAAATCCAAGCAATATTATTGCTGATGTACTGATGCTTCTTCATCGGCGCGGGTGACATAGTGTACGCCACACCATTAATGATCTCCCAATTTCCCTCAAAGAGCAGATAATCTTCATAAGTATAATGCGGTAGATATTCTAATGTAACTGCGCCCATAGCCAATCCTTTGAAAAATTATAGCACATCTTTACATGTAACAATTTGACTCAAAAAGCACACTTTAGGTGTGATTCATCTGTAAACAACATTTTTAAATATTTTAACAGGGGGGGGGAAGCTACAATGTCGTAATCTTAAATCTTAAGGAATAATATGAAATTAAGTTTGGCTCTTAGTGCGTTGTTGGTTGGTGGTTCTCTTTTTATGAGCGGGTGTGGTAGTGATAGTAGCAGTAGTGATGGAAATACTACGTCATCGCAAGCAGCTCAAAGTAGCTCTGAAGCAGCGGTACAAGCACCACAATTTACAACAGAAATGTTGGCAGGGAAAACATTTTACTCGTATAGTAGAACCGAACGTCAAGGTGGTAATGTAGAATACCATGATGGAACCGTCGTAATTTTTTCAAATAATGCCAGCACAGTAAGTTCTCAAGATGGTTCGATTAGCAATATACCAGTCACATTAGCTGGTGACGCTATGAGTCTGGTTCTTCCTGATGGAAACAAGAAATTTCTTCTTTTGGGAAGTTCTGAATCCTATCTAATTCTCATTGATGATTATGGTGAAATGCTCTGGAGTACATCAGAGCAAGCAGATAATGCTCAAGCTCTTTTTGAAACGATAATCAGTGAACAGACTATTACACAAGAGACGTTCACAGCGCATCCTTGGTATTCACTTGATTGGGCAGAAGCAGATGATGGTAGGGGCGTATTATGCCATGCACTTTTTACATATCACGCAAATGGTACTGCAGATGCATCTTATATAGACAATGGTGAAGTTAAAAGCATGGTAGGGGCAATGACCTATTCTGTAGAAAATAATAAACACACTGCAACTTACATGGAAGAAGGTGAGTTAAAAACTTCAACGTATACACCATTGCTAGTTTCTGAAAATCGTATTATATGGACACATGAACAAGCACTCTTTAAAAATCGTGCCGATGCCGTCGCATTTAGTGAGCTCTTTAAAGACTCAAGTTGTAATCCATATTTTCCTGAACAACCTTAATGTTTTCTCGTTCCCAACTTCCAGTTGGGAATGCCTACAGACAATCACTCTTTTAAAACCCCAATATCTCATTCAAACCCTCAATGACATTCTCAATCTCTTCAATAGAAGCTTCTGCAATTTTATTCCCAATTCTCTCCACTGATAATGTTCTCATTTGACCTATCTTAACCCAT
>JAYEGP010000174.1:0-2677 GCA_034659135.1 Campylobacterota bacterium | reverse complement strand
AAAGGCGCTATCATCATTATGAGCCAGATAGGCTGTGTCCACAGTTGCAGTTTATTAATAAGTGTGATGCCATAAAAGACCAAGGGGATAATAATAATGGAGCTTAGCAGATATCCCCAAGCTAAGGGAAGTCCAAAGTAAAGCTCAAGCGCTTGAGCCATGATGGCGGCTTCAAGAGCAAAAAATATAAAACTAAAAGAGGCATAAATCAAAGAGGTAATCGTTGATCCAACATAACCAAAACCAGCACTACGAGTGATCAGGTCAATGTCTATATTGTATTTTGCGGCATGATAACTGATGGGAATAGCTGTTAAAAATATAATAATAGCAGCCGTTAAAATCGCCCAAAATGCTGTGCTAAACCCATAGCTTATCGCGATAGAAGCACCAATAGCTTCAAGTGCCAAAAATGAGATACTCCCTATAGCGGTATTGGCTATAAGAAGCTCTGAGAATTTTCTAAATGATTTAGGAGTGTAGCGAAGAGAGTAGTCCTCTAGCGTTTCATCTGCGACTAGACGATTGTACTCTCGTCGAATATTTTTTGTTGGTTTCATTAATATCCATGATGCTTCATATGTAATACATTTTAACATATATAGCTATTCTAAACCAAATCGATGTCAGAGTAGCCTTATCCCTTTAGAGGTGCCCTCTACTGATCCTCAATAGCCAATAATTTTTTCTCATATTCTTTCATCGCTTCATCTAATTCATGATGCACGACTTCAAGACGTTCAAACTTCTCTTCAACCTCATTTTCCTCTTCAGATACAAGTTGTGAGAGTTCCATTAGCTGACTCGTTTCTGCATTATTTGAGACCTCAACTAAAGCTTTGTGATGATCTTCCAAGAGTGATTCTAACTCCATAATACGCTCTTCTAGATCTTCTAGCTCTCTTTTTAATGGCGTTGTAATTTTATTTCTCTCTTGAATCAATGCGGTTCGTAGTTTTTTGTTCTCTTTTTTATTACTTTTTGGTGCTGTTTTAACTTTTTCAAGGACTTCTTCATCTTCGTCCCAACCAATTTTTTCTAAAAACTCATCATATCCACCATCAAAATATGAAGCTCCATCTTTAGCAAAAATAATCAGTCGATCGACTACACTACGCAGTAAAGCTTCAGAGTGAGTAACAATAATAACAGATCCTTGAAAATTTTTAATCGCTTGCGTCAATGCTTCAATAGAGTCCATATCGAGATGATTGGTCGGTTCATCCAAAAAGAGAAGATTCACATGTCGCGCTAGAATCTGTCCTAACATGACACGACTCTTTTCACCACCAGAGAGAAGTGAAACTTTTTTTTCAGCACTATCTCCACTAAACATCATCGCCCCACAAATACTTCTAATATTTGCTGCTGCTAGTTTAGTGTTAGCCGCATGTATCTCATCTAAAACAGAATTGTTAGCATTAAGATGCGCAATGTTAGTCTGTCCAAAGTGGGCGAACGTGGTCGTTGTGTGAAAATCAACCTCACCATGAAGCTGTTTTAACTCACCGGCAATAGTATTGAGCAACGTTGACTTTCCTTTTCCATTTTTTCCGATAATACCTAAGCACTCTCCTTTTTCAAGTGTAAAAGAGATGTTCTTAAACAAGATCTCTTCAGGCGTATATCCAAAACTAAGATCTTTAACATCAAGCAGGACTTTTGTAGGCGTCTCTTTAAAGCTGAAATCAAATTTCAAAGTCGTATCAAGCCCTAGATCATCCATCACATTCATTTTTTCTAACTGTTTAACCTTAGACTGAGCAAGTGCAGCCGTAGAAGCACGCGCTTTATTACGCGCAATAAACTCTTCTAGCTCTTTTCTCTTTTTATCTTGAGAAAGTTTCTGCTTCTCATAAAGCTCATCGTTACTTTTGAGCTGTTCATAAAACTTATGGGTATCGCCAGGAATAAGACTCAGTGTCTTGCGTACAATTCCCATAGTATGTGTGGTAATGCTATCCATAAAATCACGATCATGTGTAATTAGGATCACTTCGCCTTGAAAGGCACGTAAAAATGATCGTAACCAGCGAAGTGAGAGAATATCAAGGTAATTCGTCGGTTCATCGAGTAACAACAGGTTAGGCTCTGTTACTAGTAGCTTGGCAAGATTAATGCGAATCTGATAGCCTCCAGAAAAGGAGAGGGGATCTTTTTCTAAATCTTCTTGCACAAAACCTAAACCAAAAAGAATCTTTTCGACCTTATAAACATTATATTTATCCTCTTCTTCTAAAGCTAATGACGCCTCTTCACGAAGTGTCGGTTCACTAAACTCAAGATGCTGACGAAGTGTGCCAATTTTGTAGCCTTTTGGAACAATGACATCACCACTGTCATAACTCTCTTCACCCAAAATAAGTTTAAAAAGTGTGGATTTACCGCTCCCATTTTTTCCTACTAGACCCACCCTATTTCCTGAGTTTAGTCTAAAGTTAAGATCACTAAAAAGTTCCTGATCTGAAAAGCTTTTGGCAATATTGCTAAGTTGTATCATGGTGCTCCAAAATTTATAAGTTTGTTATTAGACTTCTTCAAGAAGTCTATTAGACTTGTTGCGATATAAGAGCATAGCCTAAACATTAGCTCTGTATTCATAATCAAGGCAAGACGACGCAGGGCTAACGAGTTAGCTCAAGGAGTCTTAACGCAGAGTATGGATACAGAGCTAATG
>JAYEGP010000173.1:0-2691 GCA_034659135.1 Campylobacterota bacterium | reverse complement strand
AAAAATACAGCAGATGCCTTGACGCGTTTTATACAACTTCAAGACAGTGATCCTGTTTGTGAGTATTTCATCGAAAAAATCAAAAATATTTCCACTTAGGAATCAGAATTGAATAAAATGTAAATCTAAGCGATTGCTATTTTAGTTCTAGTCACACTATTTTATGAGGAGCATAGCCTTAGCTACGCGACGATTAAAATCGTTTGACTAGGGCTAAAAGAGTACGCTAAGATTTATGTTTTATTTAATTTTGATTCCTTAATAGACTTTTCATATCATATGGAATATACTAAGGTCAGTTAAGTTAAATAGCGATTATGAGGGAGACATTCATGAAGAGAGCCATTTTAATTTATCTGCTACTCATCCTTACACTTCAAGCAGATAGCTTTAGAGCGTTTCAAAAAGCTAATGATATCGCTATGCAAAAAGAGGCAGACGCTTTTCAAAAATATAAAAAAGATATCAACGCTGAGTTCAATAATTATGTCAAAGAGATCAATGAGACTTATGACGCCTATAAAAAGGAGCTCAATACCTACTGGAAAAATCCCAAACTCTCCTCACAAAAAGATTGGGTGAACTACACAAAAGATAAAAAAACACGTACAACCGTCGGTTTTGAAAACAATACTATTGTCTTGGAGACGATTGCAAAAAATCCTAAAGAAGCAGAACTTCGACTCAAAAAAGCCTTAGCTATTGTCTCCGTCGATGATATCAAGAGTGCTATTAAACGCGATGTCCTTCAGCAGAGAATTGCAAAAGTAGAAAAAAAGAACAAAAAGCTCATCATAGATAAACCCCTCAAACGAGAACAGATTTTAGCTCCAGTCATCTTTAAAAAACCGCCAACTAAAAAGCGTATTATCGAATATGTTAATAAAAAGGTCATTCCTAAAAAAATCACTGTAAAAAAATCACGCATACATGATGCAAAAGTCTATTCGCTCACCGTAAAACTTCCTTCAAACACGATGATCAAACGCTCAAAAACGTATGAGAATACCGTAAGAAAATATGCAAAAAAGTTTGATCTTCCCGTAGCTCTTGTTTTTGCCATCATGCATACAGAGAGCTCATTTAATCCTTTTGCAAAATCGCATATACCCGCTTACGGACTCATGCAAATCGTACCAAGATCAGCAGGAATCGACAGCTACATCTTTTTACATAAAAAGAGAAAAATACCAACGGCGAACTACCTCTATAACAGTACCAATAATATTGAAATGGGAAGTGCTTACCTTCATATCCTCTATTATCGTTACCTAAAGTCCATCTCCAATCCAACCAGTAGGCTCTACTGTACCATAGCTGGATACAACACCGGTGCGGGAAATGTAGCCTACGCCTTTACAAAAAAGAATAATGTCAAAATCGCTTCTAAAAAAATTAATAAGATGTCACCTGATAGCGTCTACAATCATCTCATTAATCATTTAAAATATGATGAGGCGCGGCATTACTTAAAACGTGTCAGTAAAAGGATTAACGCTTACAAACGGGTATATAAATCTAATGATCTGATTTTTTTTACGACTAAAAATAGCTAAGTAAGGAGGTATTTATGCTATCTGTTATCGGATTAGCTCTACTTAAAACACTCGCATCTTTTCTTCTCGAACAAGGTCTTCATACTACTGTGGAGTATGACATTGAAAACGCACCTTATTGGTACTACCAAGAGGGAGGGGATCAGATGTGTACCTTTACCTATAAAGAAGGCGGGCTTGAAAGCATCGAGATAGCTAAAAAAGAGGCTAACACCCTGATGAACTCGCGAATCAAAACGCTAACAACAAAAGTAGCCTATGAAAATTTCAGCAAGAGCAGCACTCCAAAAGAGAAGCTAATGGTTGAAGGCTTCAAAAACGATCCTGAACTTCCTATTTTTGTTAATAGCTATTTAGTCTATGAAAAAGTAAAACACGAAGGTGACGAAGCGATTACTTTTGTTAAAGCCTGTATTGATAAAGAGAGTATTATGACCTATCAGACGAAACGACTCAAAGCCCTTCAGAAAAATATTATGATCCATAAATCTGATACCGCACTCGATGATCTGGAAAAGGAATTCTTATAATCAGGCTCTTTTTGATACAATTAATACTTTTGAGGAGTTACCATGGAGCATTTAGAAAAAGAGTTTCCTATTGAGAAGATCATGCTAAAGACCTTTTTACTCTCTCTTATTCTTGTTATTTTCACTGCTTGCGCTACTCGAAAACCTGTTGTCGTTACCAAACCACAATGGATTAGTGCACCCTATATCGACAATGAGATTGCAGCTGTAGGAAGTGCTCATATTCACTATAAGGGCAAAACTGCCCAGCGGAAACTGGCAATTTCTCGTGCACTGGATGAGCTGGCCTTGCAAAAAGGAGTCAAAGTAAAGACTTTTAGTGCACGTCACGATCAAAAAGCCGGAGCACGTGTCTCTGCCAAATCAGATATCTACTCCTATCAAACAAGTGATAATAAGACAATTCATGCCCATATTAAAGATACCTGGTCTGATCCACGTACAGACGAACTCTTCATATGGATGGTAGCAGACTAAGTATAAGGAGTTTTCATGCGGATCATCAAAAAACCTTTTGAGTACATTGGTGCAGAGACTCTGGCTTTTATATCTGCAGTTCATGAGGCGCTCCATTTTAGCTGGCTCTGCATTAAACATTTTTTTAT
>JAYEGP010000172.1:2213-13192 GCA_034659135.1 Campylobacterota bacterium | reverse complement strand
CGTGCAGCTCTTCTAAAAAACCTTAGTATTGCGTTGATAGAAAATGAGAAAATTGAAACAACGGTACCGAAAGCGAAAGAACTTCGCGGACATATCGAAAAATTGATTACTGCTGCATGTAAGGCTGATGCTAATGCTCACCGTACAATCTTCGCAGCACTTCAGTGTAAAGAGTCTACTAAGAAATTAGTAAACGACATTGCACCGAAATATGCTGATCGCCCAGGTGGATATACACGTATTACACGTACACGTATCCGTCGTGGTGATGCAACGACTATGGCATTTATTGAACTCGTGTAGAGTTCGATAAAACCACTTTCTCTCAAACTTTTTAAACGCCCCTTTTTTTAAACTCAAACGCGCTATATTTCGTCCATTAGATTAGAAGGACATTTATGAATCCTAAGATTGCCTTTGGGACTTACCGAGTATCAGATCACATGCAAGATCATATTGAAGCAATAAAAATAGCAGTTGATTCAGGTGTAAGGCTTATTGACACCTCTACAAACTATATGGATGGTGGTGCTGAACGTGCCATTGCATTGGCACTTAATGAGCTTGATGATACGCTTACATGTAAGGTTGAGATTGTCAGCAAGTTTGGTTATCTCCAAGGCACTGCACTCAAACGGGTTAAAGACAAGGGTGAACACTTTGAAGAGATTGTCGAATATGCAGAGCACGTTTATCACTGTATTCATCCTGAATTTTTAAAAGATCAACTCACTCATTCGCTTTCACGTTTACATGTAAGTGTGATTCATTGTTATCTGATTCATAATCCAGAATATTATATTCTTGATGCAATGAATAAGGGAAAAACACGTGAAGATGCCTTAGATGAGATGTTTGATCGTATCTATAAAGCATTTGTAGCTTTAGAACTCGAAGTGAAAGCGGGTCGAATTTTAAGTTATGGAATCAGCTCAAATAGTTTTTCAAAACCTAGTCATGATTTAGAGTTTTTACCGTATGAAGATCTGATGATCTATGCTAATAATGCAGCTGAAGAAGCCGGTAATGATGCGCACCATTTTACAACATTGCAGTTACCTATAAATCTTTTAGAAACTGAAGGTCTCACCTGTGCATCTTGGGCTAAAGAGCGAGGATTAAGAGTCTTGGCAAATCGTCCTTTAAATGCACAAAAAGATAATTTGATGTTTCGATTAGCTGAATATAGTGAACCTCAAGAGTATTTTCATCATCTTAATGCAGTTTTAGAAGTAGTTGAGGGTGAAGCAACACAAAGTATTTATAATCTTATTGAACAGCTTGATGCCAATCGCCATCGGTTTGGATGGGTAGGTGAGTACGAGTCGTTTCTTCATCGTCAGATTATTCCACATCTCTCTAAAGCAATTCAATCTTTGGATGAACATTCTCAAGATGTTTTAGCGCAGACTTTGGATGCATATCTGACACAATATGAAAAGATGGTAGCTTATGAGTGCACTAGAAGTACAAAGGCTTCATTAAAAGAAGAACTTGTTGCATGTGATAAGCGTCTGCAAGCCTGTGCTTTGGAGTACTTGATAGAGAATGAAAATATCGATTATATTCTTGTTGGAATGAGAAAGCCTAGCTATGTATCAGATGTTATGAATATCTCTTAGCTTATATTTTTTAGCACCTATTAAGCGATATTAGCCTATTTTACATTTAATAAAAGAGATAAGGTAAAAAATGATTCCATTTTCAGATGAAGAGTTAATGAGCCCTGTGAGCAATGTGATAGATAAAGTACGTCCTTCACTCGCTCTCGATGGAGGCGATATCGATTTCGTGACCGTAAAGAACGGTGTAGTATATGTGCAACTTAAAGGTGCCTGTGTAGGTTGTGGAAGTAGCGGAAATACACTGAAATATGGTGTTGAACGCCAATTGCGTATGGATATTCATCCTGAATTAACCGTTATTAATGTACCATTGGGAATGGAAAACCAGATAGATCAACTTTAAAAATTTGTGAATTAACCGATATTTTAGATAATAATATAGACTTTAGGAGGGCATCATGAAAACAGTTAACAAATACAAAACCCTCGCCAATGCTAATGATAGTTTTAGTAAAGCAGAGTATGAGCAGGCACTACGAAATTATGCTCTTGTACTTAAAGACTTTCCCAATTCAAAAGAGGCTTATAACGGGGCTATCTTATCTGAGATGGCTATGAGTGGGGAAGCAAGTGCTGTTGCACTTTTTGATTATTATGAAATCTTACGAGAAGAAGATGAAGAAGAAGCAGACACGATAATCGGTGAGATTCTTCGTTCACTTGATGGTTCACTTGAAGATTTAACTGAGATAATAGGAGAACCTTTTAAGAACCGTATTGAACTTGAAAATGGTATTAGCTATGAAGAGTTTAAAATGCTGGTTGAGCAAGAAGGTGATTTTAAGAAGATTTTTGAAAATATAATGTTTTCAACTCGGGTCATCATTAGTGAAAAAGCCGATTTTTTAGATTTTCTTGAAAACTTAGTTGCGCATGGATTTGAAGAGATGGCATTAAGTTATGTTGATGGTGCCTTGAGTGTCTATAAGAACGATCCAAAACTTACTGAAATATTTAACGCGATTACGACAAAAGGAGTGTGATTGAAGATCGCACTTCCAAATTGTGAATACCGTTATGTCACTGAAAACTCTCAAGAGTGTGACGCAGAAACTGCCTTTGTTTTAACGTCTCAAAATAAAAAATATTTAGATAATGCCAAAACTCATCATCCCCATTCTATTATAAATGCTTCGGATATTGCTCCCGTGTTTGGACTTGATCGTATTAAGATAATCGGTATTACGGGTACTAATGGTAAAACGACAACAGCGAGTGCTATCTATTCGTATCTCCTTGATCTTGGATATAAAGCTGCCATGCAAGGAACACGTGGTTTTTTTATGAATGATACCCTTGTTGAGGGAAAAACGCTAACAACACCATCGGTCCTTAATACTTACAAACATATCTACCAAGCCGTTAGTGCTGGGTGTGAATACTTCATCATGGAAGTCAGTTCTCACGCCATTGTTCAAGAACGCATTGAGGGAATAAGCTTTGAGCTTAAAATTCTCAGCAATATTACCCAAGACCATCTTGATTATCATCATGATATTGATGAATATATTCGTGTTAAAAATAGCTTTTTTCAAGATGATGGTAAAAAACTGATGAACCGTGATGAGGCTAAGGCTGATTTTAATTTTAAAAATGCTTATACTTATGGTTTGGAAAACAGTGCCACCTATAAGATGATGGCCTACTCTTTGAATGAGGGCATTAGCGGAATTATTCAACACTTTCAAGAGATTGTTCCTTTTCACAGTGATCTGCATGGCTTTTTTAACCTTTATAACACTTTAGCTGCATTTGCTGCAGTAGACTTGATTACGGAGAAGTCACTTGAAGAGATTAGTGATGTTGTTGGAAATTTTGCAGGAGTAAGTGGTCGCATGGAACAAGTTAGTGCCAATCCTGCTGTGATAGTTGATTTTGCTCACACGCCTGATGGAATGGCTCAAGTGCTTAATGCGCTAAAAGAGAAAGATTTACGTGTTGTTTTTGGCGCCGGTGGAGATCGTGATCAGAGTAAACGTCCTCTTATGGGTAAAATTGCAGGTGCCTTGGCTAAAAAGATATACCTGACTAGTGATAACCCCCGCAATGAAGATCCAGATGCCATAATCGCTGATATTAAAGAAGGTATTGATGAGCGTTGTGAACTCTATGTGAATCCTAATCGTCGAGAAGCCATTGCAAAAGCCTTAGAAGAGCAGCTTGAGGGTGAAATTGTTCTTGTTTTAGGTAAGGGTGATGAAGCGTATCAGATAATCTATGATCAAAAATTACCCTTTGATGATAGAGAAGTTGTACGTGAACTTTTAGCCTAATACGATATTAAGGAATCAAAATTAAATAAAACATAAATCTTAGCGTACTCTTTTAG
The DNA here is from genome assembly GCA_034659135.1 of Campylobacterota bacterium. GTDB lineage: Bacteria > Campylobacterota > Campylobacteria > Campylobacterales > Sulfurimonadaceae > S010-53. The sequence goes on along the minus strand of JAYEGP010000172.1, from coordinate 9,238 downwards.
CCCTAGTCAAACGATTTTAATCGTCGCGTAGCTAAGGCTATGCTCCTCATAAAATAGTGTGACTAGAACTAAAATAGCAATCCCTAAGATTTACATTTTATTCAATTCTGATTCCTAAGCGTGCTGCACAATCAGAGTTTTGTACGCTTTTAAAAAAAGTAAATCTTAAAAAATCAATCTAAATGATAAGAGATAATGCAATTTTTGTTATAATACCGCAATTTTTTTTTGGAGCATTATTATGGGTTTACCACAACCAGCTTTTTATATTTTTAAATGTGAGCAGTCAGCACCTCCTGGCATGCCAAAACCATCATGCGTTAACCCTGAGACTCAGGATCTTTTTCAGCACTTAGCAACATCTTTGATGCAAAAAGGTATAATTGGTACAGTACAACCTATTCGTAGTGCCTGTATGAACCGCTGTAATGTTGGTCCTATTATGCTTGTTGAGCCAGGACATACGATGTACACAGGCCTTGATAAAGCGAAAATAGATCGTATTATTGAAGAGCACATTATCGGTGGTAATGTCGTTGAAGAGTATGTGATTAACGAAGAGTTATGGGATGCTCCAATTACACCAGCCGATATGGCTAAACAGATGGGAATGTAAGGAAAGACTTCATGACAATAGAAATGCTCTACAGTAAAATTCATCGTGCGACAGTGAGTGATGCTAACTTAAACTATGTTGGCTCTATAACTATAGATGAAGAACTACTCGAGGCATCTAAAATGCGTGTAGGACAGAAAGTTGAAATTTTAAACATCAATAATGGTGAGCGTTTTTCTACCTATATTATTTTAGGTGAACGCGGCAAAGGTGATATCTGTCTCAATGGGGCCGCTGCTCGTAAAGTGCATAAGGGCGACAAGATCATAGTTGTTGCTTATGCTACTTATGATGAAAAAGACCTCGAAACCTATGAGCCAACTGTCGTTTTGGTTGATGATGAGAATAATATTACTGAGACACTTACGAGTATCTAATGTTTGATAATCTAAACATGGGCGATATGAGTAAGATGCTTGAAGGCTTTCAAGAGCAAGCTCAAAAGATGCAAGATGACTTAGCTAATAAAGAGTTCACCGTCAAAACGGGTGGCGGCATGGTTAAGGTTAGTATTAACGGACAAGGTGAAGTGATTGATATCGATATTGATGACTCGCTTCTTGAAGATAAGGCTTCGCTTCAAATTCTTTTGATTGCTGCTTTTAATGATGCTAATAAAATGGTAGAAGATTCTAAAAAGCAGAGTGCTATGGGCATGTTTGGTGGCGCAAACCCTTTTGGACAATCTTAAAGTGCTTCGCACTTTCTTTTTTACACTTCTTTTTACTTTAAAACTTTTCTCATGTTCAGGCGAAGCGACAGCGTGTCAAGAGAAAGCTAATGACTCGAAACTGTTTTCAACTGCCCATGCGCTCTCTATAAGCCTAGAAAACAGTAAGCGACTTCTCTATTCACCTACACTGCCATCATATAAGCTTACAAGGTATGATCCTTTTTTAGGTTTGGCGCTTATTGAAGATAAAGATCCCTTTCCTTATCCTTTTGTTTTTTATCAGGGCAGCAGTAAAAAATTTACTAAGATTGATAAAAATGGAGTTAGCAAAGGCACTTTTGTATCAAAACAGTGTGGCTTAGATAGTCTTGGTCGTTTCTCTGTAGGGACTAAAAATGCTTCAATCCTAACAGACGAGTGCTGTGCTGTTAGTGGAATGGGAACGACAAGAGGCGTCATTGATACTCCTTATCTTGAACATTTTTTGGCAGCTCAATCAAAAATCATGATTTATGGTGATGTGGGTATCCGTATCGATAGTGATAAAAACAGGGTCTATGTCCGTCGTGTGGATCCCTTTTTTGAAAATCAGGTTTTTGTTGTGGGTGATAGAATTTTATCTTTCGATAAGAAAAAAGTGCACGCTTTGTGTGATCTACGCCGTTGGATTTTATTTTCCAAGATAGACTCCGTTCATACGTTTAAGATTTTACGAAAAGGCAAACTCTTACATGTAAAGACAACGGTGCAAAAACGTTTAGGCGGCGGTCTCTTGAGTGATACCTTTTTAGAGCATATTGGATTGCTTTTAAATAAAAAACTCTGTATTGAAGCCAATAACTCTAAAAATAGAGTGATGGGGCTTCAGGCTGGAGACTGCCTAAAGCAGGTTAATTTTAGTGATGTGAATTCAGTAGAGGATATTGGAGTATATCTTGAAAAAAATGTTCATGACATTGCACTACTCTTTGAACGCAAAGGTTTTCAGTTTTTTATCCATATCAATGGAAAAAATGGTAAGATTACGAAAAAAAACGATTAGGGTACTATGCAAGAGTTTGAAGCATTTTTAAGAGCACATCTTCCCCAAGCTTCGAGCTTTCACCCTCATTATGAAAAAGCGTTACATGTCATGTTACTTGCAGGAGGAAAACGTTTTCGTCCTGCACTTTTACTCGGTGTTGTTAAGGCCTATCAACCCTTACTCGCTCCGAGTGCTTGTCATGCTGCTTATGCTATTGAACTGCTCCATACCTACTCACTCATTCATGATGATCTTCCTGCAATGGATAATGCTGATCTGCGCCGCGGTCATCCTACCTTACATGTAAGCTTTGATGAAGTGACTGCACTACTTGTTGGTGATGCTCTAAATACGCACGCTTTTGAAGTCTTAAGTGAAGCACCATTTTCTGATAGCGTTCGTGTAAAACTTATTCGCGCTTTAGCAAAAAATGGGGGTACTTCAGGAATGGTCTTAGGCCAAGCGATAGATTGTCATTTTGAGAACAGACCGCTTGAGCTTGAACAGATTAAATACTTACATGTAAACAAAACCGCAAAGCTTATTGCTGCTTCCATGCAGATGGGTGCCATTATCTGCGGCATGAAAGATTTAGAGACAAAACTGTATGATTTCGGTATTGATCTTGGTCTGCTGTTTCAGATTCAAGATGATATCTTAGATGTGACACAGAGCTCAGAAGAAGCAGGTAAAACGACTCAAAATGATGAAGATAAAAATAGCTTTGTCACCATTTTAGGATTTGATCAGGCAATGCGAGAGGCGAATGCTCTTGCTGATGAGCTGATGGCAAAGTTAGTAGATTTTGATGAGTGTTTATATAATGAACTTTCATTAGTACTTACTAAGTATATTAACAGACATAAGGATAGTTAAATGAGTAATGTTATGCGTCAAAAGATGGCAGATACAATCCGTTTCTTAGCGGCAGATATGGTACAAGCGGCCAATTCAGGACACCCTGGTGCACCGATGGGAATGGCAGATATCGCTGTTGTATTGGGAGAGCATCTTTCACATAACCCAAAAAACCCTTCGTGGCTTAATCGTGATCGTTTAGTTTTTTCTGGCGGTCACGCTACAGGACTTATCTACTCACTCTATTATCTTTGGGGTTATGGCTTAGAGATTGATGATCTTAAAAACTTCCGTCAACTTGGTTCTAAAACTCCAGGCCACCCTGAATACGGGCATACTGAAGGAATTGAAATTACTACCGGTCCTTTAGGTCAAGGTGTGGCCAATGGTGTTGGTTTTGCCATGGCAGCAAAATATGTTGGCGCTCAGGTTAATTCTGAAACGGCTCCTGTCATTGATCATAAAATCTATGTTCTTTGTGGTGATGGTGATTTAGAAGAGGGGATCAGTTATGAGGCGTGTTCCATTGCAGGACACAACAGACTTGATAATCTTGTACTGATTTACGATTCAAACCGTATAACGATTGAAGGTTCAACGGACCTTAGTATCTCAGAAAATATTCGCGGACGTTTTGAGTCTCAAGGATGGGAAGTTTTAGAGATAGATGGACATAACTATGAGGCAATTGATGGTGCATTAAACCGTGCAAAAGCTGCTACAAAACCGTCTCTTATCATTGCTAATACAACGATTGCCAAAGGTGCTGATAAGATGGAGGGAACCCATCATTCCCATGGAGCACCCTTAGGTGACGCGGAGATCGCTACGGCTAAGAAAAAAGCGGGCTTTGATCCAGAAAAAAGATTCCATGTTAATGAGGATGTGATGCTGCGTTTTCGTCTTGCTATAGAGGAGGGTGATTTAGCTGAGCGCCAATGGAACCATTCACTCAATACCTTACCCTTATCAGAGCAAAATGAAGCCTTAAATCAACTCTTAAATCCTGACTTCTCTCGAATTCAGTGGCCAAGATTTGAAAAAGGAGAAGCGACCCGTTCCACAAATGGAAAAGTTCTCAATGCCATTGCTAAAGGCGTTCCAGGATTTTTAGGGGGATCTGCGGACCTTAGCCCTTCAAACAAGAGTGATCTAAAAGATATGGGCGTTTTTCCAAAGGGTAAAAATATCTATTTTGGAATTCGTGAACACGCTATGGCGTCTATTACTAATGCGATCGCACTCTATGGTCCATTAATGCCATTTTCAGCAACCTTCTTTGTTTTTAGCGATTACCTCAAACCGGCGGCGCGTATTGCCGCACTTAGTGGTATTCAGCAGTTCTTTATCTGGACGCATGATAGTATCGGTGTGGGTGAAGATGGTCCAACCCACCAACCGATTGAGCACCTTTCTCAGTTTCGTGCGCTTCCGAACTTTTACGTTTGGCGTCCAGCCGATGGCAATGAAAATGTTGTCGCGTGGCAAGTGGCTTTAGCGATGAAAAACTCACCATCGGCTTTTGTCGGTTCACGTCAAAACCTTTCACTCTTGCCAACAGCGGCTCAAGGGTGTGCTGCTCAAGGGGGATATCTTATCGTTGAAGATGATGCGGCGAGTATGACACTGATGGCATCAGGTTCTGAGGTAGCATTAGCCTTACATGTAAGAGATGCATTGAAGGAGAAAGGCCTTAATGTTAATGTAGCCAGTATCCCGTGTTTTGATCTGTTTATTGAGCAAGATGCAGCGTATATTGAAAGCATCATCACGCCTGATAGCAAAAAGATTGCTATTGAGGCAGCGCGTGGTATGGAGTGGTATAAATTAGCAGATGAGGTCATTGCTATGGATAGCTTTGGTGCTTCTGCTCCAGCTGGAGAGCTTTTTAAGAAATTTGGTTTTAATGTTGAATCTATTATTGATAGAATTGGGTAGTTTTCAGGCTACTTTTTGTCTTATAACTGAACAGAGTGATGGTATAATCTAGAATAAATCTTAAGGAGCTGTCATCGTGCTGAGAAACTCTCTGCTTCACTTTTTCAAACTCGAATCCGCCACAGGTATTTTACTTATTGTTGCAACAATTTTTGCCATAATTATGGCAAATTCTCCTCTTGATACGCTTTATAACCATTTTATGGATATTCCCGTTGTGGTCAGTATTGGAGAGATGATTATCGCTAAACCGATGTTACTTTGGATTAACGATGGTTTAATGGCCGTCTTTTTCTTCATGGTGGGCTTAGAGATCAAACGTGAAGTGGTTGAGGGCTCTTTAAAAGATAGGTCGCAGATTGTATTACCACTTTTTGCTGCCATTGGTGGTATGGCCATTCCAGCACTGATCTTTACGTTTTTTAACTGGGGCGACGAGGGTGCAATGCGGGGTTGGGCAATTCCTGCTGCAACAGATATCGCATTTGCTTTAGGTATTTTATCGCTGCTAGGAAACAGAGTACCACCTAGTTTAAAGATCTTTCTTTTAGCCTTAGCGATTATTGATGACTTGGGTGCAATTATTATTATTGCACTTTTTTATACTTCTGAACTCTCTTTGGCTTCTTTGCAAGTCGCAGCAGTTGCGATTATTATTTTACTCTATATGAATCGCAGAGGTGTTGTCAATAATACGGCTTATGTATTGTTAGGACTTGTTTTATGGACAGCCGTATTGAAATCAGGTGTTCATGCCACTTTAGCCGGTGTTATTCTAGGGCTTATTATTCCATTGAAAAATAATAAAGCAAGCTTTCATGCACTAGAACACTCTTTACACGCGCCTGTCAATTTTGTTATCTTGCCTCTTTTTGCTTTTGCCAATGCTGGGATATCTTTTGGTAGCGTAACTGTAAAAGATTTTACGGATAATTTGACCTTAGGTATTGCGATGGGACTCTTTTTTGGAAAGCAGATAGGTATCTTTATCTTTAGTGCTTTGGCAGTCATGTTGCGTTTAGGCTCGCTACCAAAAGATGTCTCTTGGGGACAACTTTATGGTGTAGCGATTTTAAGTGGTATCGGATTTACGATGAGTCTGTTTATTGGATCACTCGCCTTTGAGTGTGAGGGGGAGATCTGTTTTGATGTTGTAGATGAGCGTATGGGTATTATCATTGGTTCACTTCTTTCAGGTGTTGTTGGCTATCTTGTCTTGTATTATCAAAAAAGTGCTCATATAAAATAATAAAAGGGTAATGCGATTCTATGGAAGATTCAGAAGAATACAGAAAGAAAAAGGCATTTTTTGCCAGTTTGATTACACTTTATGGACGTAACTCGGTTATTGAAGTCTTAGAAGATGAGTGTATAACAGTTCATAAGCTCCACCTCTCTAAGAGCAACCGTGAAGAAGGTGTTGTCACAAAGATGATAAAACGTGCACAAGGTCGTGGGATAGAGATTGCTTATCATGATAAAGCGGGATTGTCACGTATCTCGAAAAATGCCAAGCAAGATCAGGGTGTTGCTATTGATATTGTGGCAAAAAATTATAGTGATGCCAAAGATTTATTGGAATATGAAGCTAAAAGTGCTCGTTTTTTAGCGCTTGATGGTGTGCATAATCCACAAAACCTTGGAATGATAATTCGTTCTGCGGCAGCAGGAAAAATTGATGGCATTATTTTACCTAAGAAAAATAGCGCCAAGCTCTCGCCCTTGGTGATGAAAGCCAGCGCGGGGACACTCTTTAAAATCCCGATCTATTACTGTGAGACACTTGAAACGATACTTCCCAAACTAGAGACATTTAGCATCTATCAACTCTCATCTTATGCCAAGTATGATATCTATTCTAAAGATCTAGCGCAAAAAGCAATTTATGTTTTAGGCAATGAGAGTGAGGGCGTGAG
>JAYEGP010000172.1:0-2113 GCA_034659135.1 Campylobacterota bacterium | reverse complement strand
CTTTTTTTACTCTTTTTATCTAAAAGTAGCAAAATGTCTGCAGGAATATAACCTCGTATAAAATCACGAAATGAAATCTTCTCTATTGTCATCATAAACCCTTATTGTTATTTTAAGTAATTATATGACAATTATAGACTTTAATGTTTTTTTTGTCAATTATGACAATTTTGAGCTATGAAGTAATCCTAGTATTCCAAAGAAGTGATAATTAAGCATCTTCTTGTTCGAGTTTACTTAAAAAAGTCTCCATATCGTATTTGATACGGTATTCTGGAGTCATCAGGTGAATAAGAATATCTCCAAGATCAACGACAATCCACTCATCACTTTCATCAACGCCTAAAAACTCTTCAGCAGGTTTAATCTCGCGTTTCAGATGATCAAGTAGGGCTTCGGTATGTCGCGCTCCGAGTGATGAGGCGATAATGACAGCATCTACAAAATAGTCACGCTCTGTGAGATCAAAGACTTCAATAGCCTCAGCTTTATGTTTGTCGAGGACAGCAGTAATGGTTTCAATGCGTTTTTGCATAGTATTCCTTGTAATATGTTATGACTGATGGTGCGATCTCTTTTGGAAGATCTTCTCTCTTTGGTTTGTCACGAATCTCAGTAGAACTGATTGCTTGGTTTACATGTAAACGATGAAAACGCTTTGCTATTGGGATGTCATCACGTGTGGCAACTACCCAATTGACAGCCCTGTTGAGCTCATCATAGGCGTACCATTTTTCTAAAGCGGCCAAATTATCAGCACCAATAATAAAATAGAGTGTGTCGACACCTTGTTTGTAGTGCCTGACACTTTCAATACTTGGCACGGGACGCTCTTGTTTGACTTCAAAGTCACTGATCTCTATACGAGGGTCAGTGAGTATTTCTCTTAGCCATTTCAAGCGTAATGTGGCTGGTGCAGCTGAGAGCGTTTTAAAGGGATTCAGATAAGCTGGAATCACAATAAGTTTGTCAATATCAAGGTGCGCCAAGGCCGCTTCTATAATGCAAAGATGACCGTTATGTGGTGGATCGAAACTACCACCAAAGAGTGCTACATTCATTTAACAAGAATTATAGCTGAATTTAGGTAAAATTCACGCTATTTAGTTCTATATAACACTCTACTATTAGGAAGATTTATGCAACTTTATTCGATCAAAGATCTTGATTTAGCCAAGAAACGTGTTTTTATCCGCTGTGACTTTAATGTCCCGCTTGATGAGTTTGGAAATATTACGGACGATCGTCGTATTCGTGCGGCTCTAGCCACAATCGATTACTGTCTTGATCAAGATTGTTCTGTTATCGTAGCTTCACATTTGGGACGGCCTAAGGGTGAGTTTAGTGAAAAATACTCTTTAGCACCGGTTCAGCGTCGACTTCACCAGCTTTTGAAACGAGATATTATTCTAGCAAAGGATGTTATTGGTGAAAGTGCTACTCAGCTAGCAGAGAATTTAAAGGGTGGAGAAGTCTTATTACTAGAAAATCTTCGTTTTGAAAAAGGTGAGACAAAAAATGGGGAAAAACTCTCTGAAGCCTTAGCCAATATGGCAGAGTTTTATATTAATGATGCCTTTGGTGTCAGTCACCGTGCGCACGCTTCGGTGGAAGGCATTACGAAGTTTTTTGATGAAGAGCATAAGGCAGCAGGATTTTTACTTCAAAAAGAGATTCAGTTCTTTGGTGTTCTTCTTAAGCGTCCTGTTCGTCCATTTGCAGCTATTATTGGAGGGAGTAAGGTTTCGGGTAAACTTGAAGCCTTGATCAATCTTCTTCCAAAAGTCGACAAAGTTTTTATCGGCGGAGGTATGGCATTTACCTTCTTAAAACAGATGGGTTACGATGTGGGTAATTCATTGGTTGAGGATGACTTACTTGAAGAGGCGCAGCATGTTATGGATGAAGCACGCCGTTTAGGTGTGAAGTTCTATCTTCCTATTGATGTGGTTGCAGCACAAACATTCTCAGCTGACGCTGTGAGTAAGCTTGTAACGGCTCAAGAGATTCCATCAGACTGGATGGGACTAGATATCGGACCTGCAACCGTACGTCTCTATCGACAAGGACTCAATGATGTTCAAACCATCCTTTGGAATGGTCCCATGGGTGT
>JAYEGP010000171.1:0-2709 GCA_034659135.1 Campylobacterota bacterium | reverse complement strand
TCGGTAATTTCATCATCTAGAGCAATATTGCCATATTTCTCATAATCACGTGTCCCTTTTTTCTCAGAGCTGTAGAGATGGTAGATGTACCCATAAAGTACAAGTACTAAAAAGCCCGTAAAGAAAAAGTAAGCATACGCTTGAATCGTTGCAATATCCACTCAAACCTCGCTTATTTCAAACTATTCATATATGCAATCAGTGCAACGATTTCAGGAATCTGACCAGCAGCTACCATATCTTTTACATCTTGATTTTTCATATCTGCTGCAACAATTTTTGCATCTGCTAAAGCTTCTGCTTGCGCACCAGCTAAATCTGCTGCCATGGCAACAATTTCAGTTGAACCATCTTTCATTGGAATTGGTTTATTATAAGGTACGTTAAATACTTTATTAATAGTAACCATTTCCGCATAGGCTGTGTCAACATCTGCTACATTTGTAAACATCCATCTGTAAGCAGGCATAATTGAACCTGGAACCACCCCAGCAGGATCCCACATGTGATTTTCATGCCAGTCTGTTGTACGAACGTTACCGATACGCATCAAGTCTGGACCTGTACGTTTTGAACCCCAAAGAAAAGGACGATCATAAGCATACTCACCACTCAGTGAATATGAACCATAACGATCTGTCTCAGATTTAAATGGGCGAATTAGCTGTGAATGACATGCATTACAGCTATTTTTAATATAGACATGACGACCCGTAAGCTCTAACGTTGAGTAAGGCTTGGTACCGATAGTCGGACGTGACTGCTCAGCAAAGTTTGGAAGAACTTCTACCAAACCTGCAAATGCGATCGTGACAAAAACTGCAACCGAAAAAAAGAACGGATGTTTTTCTAACCAATGAAACATAATCTACTCCCTCTCTTTTAAGCGCCCATAGGCGATGCGTTTTGCATTTCAGACTCATCAACTTCTTTAGAAGCGCCAGTCATCGTTTTGTACATGTTGTATGCGAAAATAAATACACCTAATAGGTATAGCGTTCCACCAACGGCACGAATTGTGTAATAAGGATGTAAAACCGTTACCGTATCAATGAATGAGTACGCTAAGTTACCAAATTCATCGTGAGCACGCCACATCATACCTTGAGTAATACCTGCAATCCACATAGATGTAAAGTACAAAACAACACCTAATGTCTGAATCCAGAACTGAGTATTCATTAATGAACGTGAATAGATTTCGCGTCCGAATACACGTGGAGCCATATGGAAAAGAGCAGCAAAGATCATAAATGCAACCCAACCAAGAACACCATCATGTACGTGACCAACAATCCAGTCTGTAAAGTGAGCCAATGCATTAACCGATTTAATCGCTTGAATTGGACCTTCAAGAGTAGAGAACATATAGAACGTTGATGCAAGAACCATGAACTTAATCAGTGGATTACTAGCAACTTGCTGCCATTCACCCTTCATTGTAAGAAGCATATTGATCGCAGAACCCCATGATGGAAGAATCAAGACTACAGAGAAAACAGATCCCATAGTTTGCATCCAGTCAGGAACAGTCGAGAAAAGAAGGTGGTGACCACCCGCCCAAAGATAAACAAACATCAATCCCCAGAAAGAGAGTAAAGAGAGTTTATAAGAATAAACGGCTTGACCCGACTCTTTTGGTAAGAAGTAGTAAATCATCGCAACAATTGGCGTTGTGAAAACAAATGCCACCGCATTGTGACCATACCACCACTGAACAAGGGCATCATTGGTACCCGCATACATAGAAACTGAGTGCCAAACGGAACCAACACCCGCTACAAAATATGTAGGAACTTCCATATTGTTAAATAGATACAGCATTGCAACAGCTAAGAATGCAGCAATGTAATACCAGATAGAGATATAAAGTGATTTCTCACGGCGAATACCGATCAAACCAAATATACTCACACCCCAAAGTACCCAAACAATAACAATAGCAATATCAATCGGCCACTCAAACTCTGCATACTCTTTTGATGTTGTAATACCTAATAATAGTGTTACTACAACCGCACCAACTGTGATAATATAGAGGATAAACTGAAGTTTACCTATAAACATCAAAAACGGTGATTCCGCCATTGACACCTTTAATACACGTTGCCCTACATAAAACCATGTGGCAAAAATACCACTGACAGTAAATCCGAACGCTACAGCATCCGTGTGCAGTGGACGTAAACGACCGAATGCAGTATATTCTGCAAGGCCTTCACCTAAGATAGTGTTAACAGCTGGAAACGCTAGTTGCCAAGCAAGAATAACACCTACAAGCATACCGACTAAACCTAATAAAATTGTTGCGACCATAAACCATTTCGCAACCGTATAGTCATACTCTAATGGACGATTCTCCATATACAGCCTCCTTTAAGATTCAAAGCATAATAGTCTGCGCAAAGCAGTCCAAACAGAACCAAAGATTGATGGGTTCTATTTGAATCGCTTCTAACATAGACTAATAAACAGCATTATATTATCAGCGACTACTTTGAGGAAATCTTAAATTGTTAATTTTTCTTAACAATTTGCGACTATGTCTAAAAATTTAAGATAAATTTAATACTTAATGGGAAAAATCGAAACACTCAACATTGTGAGCTACGATTATTAGAAGTAAAACAACGCTAAAACGAGTTGTTTTTAAGTCTTTAAAAGTGATAGAAATTGAGAGAAAATATAACGACTCTCTTTAGGTCCAGG
>JAYEGP010000170.1:0-2718 GCA_034659135.1 Campylobacterota bacterium | reverse complement strand
AGTAAGCTTGCGGTTAATGTCTGTAAACAGGCCCAAGCATGGTATAAGAGTAGTGCCGGAATGTTACGATGAATTATTCTTGTAGCAGTGTGCCATTTTATTGTGCGGTACTTTTACCACAGTGTATGATAGATAATCTCTATGGCATTTCTATAGAGAAAAAGATAAATAAAGTACTAATACCATCTCTAACAATTATTGGAGTTCTACGACGAATGCCGACAATAGTGAGAATGCGTGGATCGTCAACTTCAATAACGGCAATCAGAACATCAACAATAAGACAAATGACAATTATGTTCGGTGTGTTAGGGCAGGAGAGTAAAAACAACAAAGAGTGGCATTATGTTTAGTTTTCAAGCTATTTATGATGCCTATATTGCTTGTAGAAAACATAAACGAAATACACTCAATCAGCTTCAATTTGAAGTAAATCTACTAGATAATCTTTGGAACTTACAGAGTGAGCTTTCTACGCAAACTTATAAGATAGGAAGCTCACTCTGCTTTTTAACATCTTCACCCAAACTAAGAGAAGTCTTTGCGGCAGATTTTAGAGATAGGGTAGTGCATCATGTGCTTATTAGAGCAATAGAGCCTTTTTATGAAAAAAAGTTCATCCACGATGTTTATAATAATAGAAAAAATAGAGGAACTCACAGTGCAATAAAGCAAGCACAACGTTATATGCATCGCAATACACAAGGCTACTATTTACAGCTAGATATCAAAGGATTTTTCTATAATTTAGATAAAAATATTCTTTTTAAACAACTTTTTAATGATATTTCAAATAGTACTTTAAAAAATAAAAAAGAGATACTATGGTTAAGCAATAAAATAATCTATCATAATCCTACTAGAAATTATATTTTTAAAGGTGATAAGAGTAAATTAGAACTATTACCAGAGCATAAAACACTTTTTAAGCTACCCTCACATTTAGGACTGCCCATAGGCAATCTTACGAGTCAATTTTTTGCTAATGTTTATATGAATGGCTTTGATAATTATGTTAAAAGAGTTCTAAAAGTAAAATCATATATAAGATACGTAGATGATAGTGTAATTTTTGATATCTCCAAAGAGAGGCTAGAGCGCTTACATGTAAAGATTGCTCTCTATTTAAAAGACAATCTTGGATTACTCCTAAGAGAAGATACAAAACTAAAAAAACACTCATCTGGCTTAGATTTTTTAGGTTATATTATTAGAGAAAATTATATACTAACAAGAAAACGTATCGTCAATAACTATAAATTTAAAAAAGCAAACTACTTACAAAACTATGAAAATCAAAGAGGAAAAATGAGTCTTGAAGAGATAAAAAAGTTTTTATCTGTGCAAGCTTCATTTGTAGGGCATATAAAGCACTCAAATAGCTATAATTTACTTAAGAAGGTAGGAACAATCAATGAAACGGATCCTTTTAGTTTTAATCATAAGCGCTAATATACTTTTAGCAGACCTAAGCCGAGATGCCAATGGTATTGTAAGTGATAGCACAAGCGCTTTGCAGTGGCAAGATAATACCACACCAACTCTAATGAATTGGAATGAGGCTATTAGCTATTGTGAAGCACTCGACCTAGACGGGGGTGCTTGGAGGCTTCCAAATATAAATGAACTTACCTCACTAGTAGATGATACTAAAATAGATCCAGCTATCTATGGTATATTTCAAAATACCATCTCTAACGATTATTGGAGTTCTACGACGGATGCCGACAATAGTGAGGGTGCGTGGATCGTCCACTTCAGCTACGGCGGCCAGGGCGGCAGCTATAAGACAAATGACAATTATGTTCGGTGTGTTAGGGCAGGACAATAATTCCCGCGGTTGCGGGAATATCTCTTCTTTGATTTTTTTGTAACTAAAAATACACCCCTGTGAGGAATGGCACTAACTTAAGCAAAAAAATCTAAAAAATCTTCAAATTAACAGAGTTGGAATACAACTAGCTTTAATCAAGAAATCATCAACAAATGAAATTCTATAATTAAAGTTAGTCGTAATGAATCATAACAAAAGAATTACAAAAACACAACAAAGAATTAGTCTAAATAAGCTAAAGAATAGTAATTTAGATTTTATACAAAGTTTTATTAAAGAGGAGAAACTATCAGATACTATGAATAATAGAAATCGTATTTATACTCCACAAAAAACACTTTCAATGTTTGTATCGCAATCATTAAATCAAGATGGTTCTTGCCAAAATAGAGTGAATAAATTAGCATTATCTCAAGATGAAAAAATCTCAATTAGTACAAGTGGTTACTGTAAAGCAAGAAAGAGATTATCTACCTCTGCAATTGCAACACTTGCTAAAAGTATAGCCATAAAGAATGAAAAAAAACTACTTAAAAATTCAAAGTTACAAGGTAGAGATATCTACCTCATTGATGGTACTACGATAACAATGCCAGATACAAAAGAAAACAGAGAAGAGTATCCTCACAGTAAGTCTCAAAAAGATGGATTAGGTTTTCCAATATGCAGAATTGTAGCTATTGTCTCTTTAACAACTGGTTCCATTGTTGATGCGAATGTTGGGACATATAGTGGTAAAGGAACAGGAGAGCAGATGCTACTTCGTGATATGTTACATAACTTTAAAAAAGGTGATTTAATCCTAGCGGATGCGATGTTTAGCACCTATTCTCTTCTATCTTATGTTATAAAACATAAGATAGATATAGTCTTTGCCCAAAACG
>JAYEGP010000169.1:2368-13260 GCA_034659135.1 Campylobacterota bacterium | reverse complement strand
ACACGCTAATGGACAGTATGATGGCTGGGAGAGTGCCATCGTTAAGTAAGCTTTTTAGAATATTGGATAAAATTCTAAAAAGGAGTGCGTGATGGATGCAAAGATATTTTTTGGCTCAAGTGAGGCTGAGACGAGCTCATGGAGTGAGCGCCATAGCCCGTTTAATGATGAAGTAGTGAGTCGTGCGCCTATCTGTAGTGGTGATGATGCTTTAAAAGCTTTGAGTATTGCACAAGATGCGGCATCTACATGTAAGGCTTCGACACTCTCAAATCGTTGTGACTGGTTACTTGATGTAGCACGTCAACTTAAAGAAAATCGTGAAGATATGGCACAGACCATTACCGATGAAGTGGGGAAACCTATCGCATTTGCACGTGTTGAAGTTGATCGCTGTATTGAGACGGTGAGACTCTCCGCTGAGACCATGCGTACCATGCACGGTGAGACGATCAATACCGATGCGATGCCAAGCGGACGAAAGACGATGGCTTTTTATCGTCGTGAGCCTGTGGGTGTTGTGGTGGCGATTACGCCGTTTAACTTTCCACTCAATCTTGTCGCACATAAATTGGCTCCTGCTCTCATCGCAGGAAATGCCGTGGTTTTAAAACCGACACCTGAAGCTCCACTAACCTCATACAAATTTGCTAAGATGTTTATAAATAGTGAGTATGCGATCCAAGATGCCTTGAGTGTTGTTTATGGCGACGCAGAAGTAGGGAGTGCTTTAATCACAAGTGATATTCCTCGTGTTATCAGTTTTACGGGTTCGGTTCCTGTAGGTAATATCATTACTAAAAGTGCGGGCATTAAAAAAGTGAGTCTTGAACTCGGTGGAAATGCCGCGACCTATATCGATAAAGATGCTGATCTTGCTCACGCGGCGGCGCGCTGTGCTTTGGGTGCTTTTGTCAATTCGGGTCAGGTCTGCATCTCGCTACAGCGTATCTATGTGGATGCTGGAATCTATGACAAGTTTGCTGACTTGATGGCAGAAGAGACTAAAAAGTTAGTTGTGGGTTCTCCTTATGATGAGGCTACTTTTATGGGACCGCTTATTGATGATGATGCGGCTGAACGTGCGATGACGTGGGTAGAGAGTGCTATTGAAGAGGGCGCACGTGCGCTTTTGGAGCCAAAACGTGAAGGTCGTATGTTTCATCCGTGTGTCATGGCCGATGTGAGAGATGATATGGCTATTGTCTGCGAAGAGGTCTTTGCTCCTATAGTGAGTCTGGTTAAAGTTGATGGTTTTGATGATGCCTGTCCGCGTATGAATAATTCACCGTATGGCTTGCAGTTCTCAATCTTCACTAATGATTTAAAACTCTCTCAACGCGCTATTGATGAGCTTGACGCTGGGGGTATTGTCATTAATGATATGCCGACCTTACGTTTTGATATCCAGCCTTATGGTGGGGTGAAGCTTAGTGGTGTCGGGCGTGAAGGTCCGCATTTTGCCATTGAAGAGATGACCGAGATTAAGTCTATCATTATCACATGAGAAAGATAGCCATTTCAGCCTGTCTTTTGGGTGAGGCCTGTCGTTATGATGGCGCGTCCAAACCTTCTTTACATGTAAAGGAGCGCTATAAAGATTGTGAGATCATCCCATTTTGTCCTGAAGCTCCTGTTTTAGGAACACCTCGCGAACGTATTTCAGTGATAAAAATGAGTAATGGCGCCTTACATGTAAAGGGTGATGAGAGTGGTCGGGATGTAACCCATCATCTAAAATTTGAGATATTGGATTTTTTAAAACAGCATCCTGATATTGAAAGTGCGGTACTCAAATCAAAGTCGCCGAGTTGCGGCTTTGGTACGACACCGATACGCAATACTCAAAAAGAGCAGATCGCTTTAGGTAATGGCATTGCCGCGCAGATCTTTAGCGATAGAGGCTTACATGTAAAGAGTGAACTGGAATAATCACGGCTTGAGATCAGTGATAAGGGGAGGTAGAGGATGAAAAGAGAGATAAAAAATCAATGGAGTTTAAGTTTTAGACTCTGGCACTGGCTGCATGCTTTTGTTATTACAGGCTTACTGGCTACGGTCTTTTTACGAAAAACCTTTTTAAGTTGGCGTAGTAACAGTGAGTTGATTGTCGCTAAGTTGGCGGAGATTAATATCGATGTTAGCACAGAGCAGGCTAAAGTGATCGCAAAGGCAATCCGTGCTCCAATGTGGGAGTGGCATATTCTCTTTGGCTACGTTTTGGTGTTTTTAGTGCTATGGCGTATCGCGCTCTTTTTTAGCGAAAGCGGAAAGCAGAACTACCAAAATCTAAGCTCAGAATCTCTGCATAAAAAAGCAGTAAAATGGGGATATATCGCTATTTATACTCTTATCGCTTTTATGGCTGTGAGTGGTATGGCCATTCATTTTTACCAAGATTTAGGACTTTTAAAAGAGACGGCACATACCATCAAAGAGATACATGAGCTCACTTTTAATGCCATTTTGATTTTTGTACCCTTACATGTCATTGGGGTGTTTGTTGCTGAGAACCGTGATGAAAAAGGGATCGTCTCTGCGATGATTAATGGAAAATAAATTGTATAATAACGAATAATTAAAGGATTGTAATGTTAGAAATTGGAACAACTGCCCCAGAGTTTTGCCTGCCAAATCAAGATGATGTCGAGATCTGTTTGCGCGATCTTAAAGGCAAATGGATTGTCTTATACTTTTACCCAAAAGATTCTACGCCAGGGTGTACTACTGAAGCGTGTGAATTTACAGCAGCAGTGCCAAATTTTGAAGGTTTGAATGCGGTAATTTTAGGTGTGAGTGCAGACTCTACAAAGCGTCACCGTAATTTTATTGCGAAGCAAAATCTTGAGATTACACTGCTAAGCGATGAGAGTACGCAGATGATGCAAGAGTACACAGTGTGGGCCCTTAAAAAGAACTACGGTAAGGAGTATATGGGTATTGTTCGCTCAACCTGTATTATTGATCCTGAGGGTGTGATTAAAGCCGTCTGGTCAAATGTCCGTGTTAAAGAACACGTTGCAAAAGTACAAGCGGAACTCGAAAAATTAATAGCGTCTTGTAATTAAAATGGCACCGATAAGTATCGGAGCCATCCCCAATACCTGTCTCAAACTCGGGATATCTCCCAATAAAACAAATGAAAACCCTATCGTAAAAATTGGTATTAAGGTGACGAGGGCACTGAGCTTTGTAATAGAGATATGATGCAATGCTTCTACCCATAAAATCTTAGCCATAACAAAGACAAGTAGGGCATTAAGAATAAGAGTGATACTTACATGTAAAGATTCTAATGGATTAGAAGGGCTTTCGAAGGTGAAGGCGATGAGTATTAAAAAAGGGATGGCCACAAGGTTGCGAAAACTCATAATAGTAATACTAGAGACTTTCTCACGCGCACGTTTTTGATACAAATTGGCAATAGGCGCAATGGCACTAGCAAAGAGAACCAGCAGGTCCCCTTTGTTAAGAGCAAAATCCTCTGGAAAGAGAATAATAATCGCACCTCCCCCCATCAACATCGCACCAAAAGTATGAAGCGCTTTCATCTTTTGAGAACCGATAATATGAAAATAGAGATACGAAAAGAAAAGCTGAAGAATCATAATGACGGCGACATTAGCTGGAGAGGTATAATTTAGCGAGATAAATAGTGCTCCAAAAAGCAAGGTGATATAGAGTGAGGTAAGCAGAAGGTCTTTATAGGCATCGAAGCGTAAAAGTTCTTTAGCCTTATTTTTGTAAAAGAGTAAGAGCAAAAAAATGAGCGTAGCGATGATGATGGTATAGAGATAGGCGGTAACACCACCGAGTGCGCTAACGGTAATAAGAGAAAGTATGGGAAAAAGCCCCTCTAATACAGAGAGAAGTAGGGCAAAGAGCTCTCCCTTACGTTCAGATTTTTGAATCATAAGAGGAAGCGGTACTGACATGTAAAGGCTTTACATGTAAGAAGCATTTAGAAACGATAACGAATATAAGCACGGATGTCTTGCGCTGTATCAACGGTCATCGCTGCCATATCTGGGCCATACATACCGTCTTTGATATCAGAAATATCATAAGGTGTACTACCTGGAGCACTTCCAAAGAAACCATTGCTTCCACTGTAATCATAATCGATATAGGTAAAGCGCAGTTGAAAACTTAAAACATCTTCATGCAGAGGTTCAGTTATATACGCCTCATAAGCGCTACCACGTGCGGCGATTTTAGAGCCGATGTTGGTATCTTCTGCATAGGTGATTGAGCGCCAGTATTTGTCTCCCTTGTTGTACTCAAGACCCCAACGCCCATCTTCAGAGATAAGCGATGGAAACTGTGTTCCAATCCAAAATGAGCTACCCGTTTTAGCATCTTGTGAACCCAGCATTCCTTGTCCACCCTCTTTTGGATCGGTCATACTCCATGCACCACTGATAAAGAGTGTGGTGTCATCAAGGAAGTCACTCCACTCATCACCAATTCCATCAATTTTTAAGTTTGCGGTAAAGGCGTGCATACCTCCTACATTATCCATGCCCTTAAAACATGGATATGGATTCCCCTCACTATCCGAACAAGATTGCATATCTGCATCGATTAAGTTGCTTGCGTAGTAGTATTGTGTACCGATCTTGTATTGACCGTCATTGTAAGGCACAAAGATCAAGCCTACAAGATCGATATCTGGAATGTCATCATCATTGGTAGCATAAGGTGCTGTCATGCTAGGAGCACCCGTTTGTGGGTCCACAGTAAAGAACTTAGCGTTAGCATTAGTGCCACCACGACCGGCACAAAGTTTGACATACATTCCAGAGACACCTGTGAGCTCTGCAAAACTAAATTTCGAACTCAAACCATCAAACTCTACATTGATAGTGTGCCCCATAGGAGATGCCGCTTTATCGTCATCACGCAGATTGATGAGGTTACCATTGGTTGATGGACGACGACCAATACTAAAGGTCCATGGGATATCGGTACCTATAAAAGTGTCATTACGATAAAAGAAAAAGGCGGAACGTACACGTAAAACATCGTCGTAAGCATTTTCATTAGTGATCCAATCAAAGGTTTCAAAACCTGCAATGCCGCCATTAAAACCACTGCGGTTACCAAAGGCTTTATTGTAAGCAAGTTGTCCGGTGAAGCTGAGGTTATCTGTCGCTTTCCAGTTCATGTTTAACCAGAGACGATTGGTGATAAGAGCATCATTTCCTTCTTTCTCACCATCTGCCATCTTGTAATTTAGATTATCAACTGCGGTTCTAAAATCGACACCAAATTTAAGCGCGTTTCCACTGGTACGACTATTGAGGTCTTCAATATCATCTTCTAAGTCGCTAATACTCTCTTCAAGTTCAGAGATTTTGTCATCCTCACCTTCTTCATCCTCTTCTGACTCATCATCATGCTCTTCATCAGTCATAAGCTGCTCTTTTTGAAGTTTAGCTATGTCAGTTTTGAGATCTTGCATCTCTTTTTCCATCTCTTGAAAGCGGTCATTCATACTGGCAGCATTAACATTACTAAAGAGTAAGGATGCTGTTGCAAGTGAAATTAGTAAGGGTTTGTTCATAAAAGGCTCCTGGTGCTGTAGACTGTGATTACAGCCCTTTTGGGATTTGATTAAAATGATAGTAACAAATATAAGATAAATCTATTTTAAATTTATTGCATTAATGTAACAAAAATGTGATAACTGTGGTGCTACTACCCACAAAGCTCATATTAAGGGAAATTCTTCTATAATTTCGCGCTTTTATCTCTAGCATTTAGAGATAAACAGTTTACAGGTATCAGCTACTCAAAAACTGGTGCGGTCTGGATGAAATAATATCCTACACCGTTGAGAGATGCCAAAGCTAACCAGGATTTTTTTACTCAAGGAGTTACTATGGTAACTATGAAAGACTTATTAGAATGTGGTGTACACTTCGGTCACCAAACCCGTCGTTGGAATCCGAAAATGAAAAAATATATTTTTGGTGTTCGTAAAAATATCTATATTATCGATCTTCAAAAAACACTTCGTTATTTCCGTAACACGTACCAAATTGTTGTAGATGCTGCAGCTGAAGGACAGACGGTACTTTTCGTTGGTACTAAGAAACAAGCACGCGTTGCTGTACGTGCTGCTGCTGAATCATGTGGTATGCCTTATGTCGATAACCGTTGGTTAGGTGGAATGCTGACTAACTATAATACCATTCAAAAATCAATTCGTAAACTTGACATCATCGAGCAGATGGAAGAGAGCGGTCAAATCGGTCTTTTAACTAAAAAAGAGGCCTTGATGATGAGTCGTCAAAAAGATAAACTTCAAGCCTACCTTGGTGGTATTCGCCATATGAAAGCACTGCCAGACTTACTTTTTGTTGTTGATGCCGTTAAAGAGCATATTGCTGTTAATGAAGCGCGTTGTTTAGGTATTAAAGTGGTTGCTCCATTGGATACAAACTGTGACCCCGATGTTATCGATTACCCAATTCCAGGAAATGATGATGCGATTCGTTCTATTCAACTTTTCTGTAAAGAGATGGCGGAAGCTATTAATGAGGGTAAAGCACTTAGAGATGCTGATAATGCAGAAGAAGTGACTGAAGAAGCAGCACCTGAAGTGACTGAAGAAGCAGCACCTGAAGCGACTGAAGAAGTTGCAGCAGAAACTGTAGTTGCAGTAGAAACTGAAGCTCCAGTAGCTGAAGAAAAAAAAGAGGAAGCATAATCATGGCAGTAACTGCAGCAGACGTTAAAAAACTTCGTCAGGCAACTGATGCCCCAATGATGGACTGTAAAAAAGCGTTAACAGAATGTGATAACGACTTTGACAAAGCAGTAGAATTTTTACGTGAACGTGGTGTAGCAAAGTCAGCTAAAAAAGCTGACCGTGTTGCTGCTGAAGGTTCAGTCGGTATTAAAATCTCTGAGGATTTCAAAAAAGCAACACTTGTTGAAGTGAACTCTGAAACCGATTTCGTTGCTCAAAACGATGGTTTTAAAAGCCTTGTTGCTACCGCAGTAGAACAAGTATTTACATCAGATTCTGATAGCGTTGAAGCACTTCGTGAAACGACTCTTGAGGGAGCGTCATTTAGCGTAACTTTTGATGAAGCGGTAGCAAAAATCGGTGAGAAAATCGAAATACGTCGCATGTCAACACTAAAGGGTGATGATAACACTATCGTTAATGGTTATGTTCACTCAAATACACGTATCGGTGTTATCGTAGCTATTGAGTGTGATTCGGCTAAAACTGCTGAAGCGCTTGCGCCAATGGCTAAAAATATTGCCATGCATGCATCGGCAATGAAGCCAACAACACTAAGCTTCAAAGATTTCGATGCAGATTTCGTTGATGCTGAGACTAAAGGTCGTATTGAAGCGATCAAAACTGAGAATGAAGAGCGTGCACGTATGAAGAAGCCACTGCTTAATGTTCCTCAGTATATTTCAATGTCACAACTCACCGATGATGTTATGGCTCAGGCTGAAGCGGATATTAAAGCGACACTAAAAGAGCAGAACAAACCTGAGAAAATTTGGGACAAAATTGTTCCAGGACAGTTAGCACGTTTTGTTGATGACAACACAACCTTAGATAAAGAGCAAGCACTTTTAGATCAGAACTATGTTCTAGATGATAAAATGAATGTAGCCCAAGCCGTTGCAGCAGCGGGTAAAGCGGCTGGCGGAACTGCTGAAGTTTCTGCATTTGTTCGTCTTGAAGTGGGTGAAGGTATCGAGAAAAAAGTCGATGACTTCGCCGCTGAAGTTGCAGCCCAAATGGCATAAGAGCTCTGCTCTTATCCACCCCTTTTACTCCTTCTCTTAAGAAAATCACTCTATAATACGTTATGACTTTACTCCAAGCGCGAGACCTTTCGCATCAATTTGACTATCCTCTTTTTCACGATATAAGCTTAAGCCTAGAAGCAGGGCAATCACTTGCCATTATTGGTGTGAGCGGTAGTGGAAAATCGACACTTTTACATGTACTCTCGACACTTTTAAATCCAGATAATGGAGAGGTTGTTTTACTTGATAAACCCTTAAAGACCTTAAAGAGTAAAGAGCTTGCAAGCATGCGTCGTAATGATTTAGGCATGATCTTTCAGTCGCATTACCTTTTTAAAGGTTTTAGTGCTTATGAAAATCTCGAAGTTGCATCAATACTCTCTCAAGAGAAGATAGATGAAGCACTGATTGCTCGTTTGAAAATAGAGAAGGTGATTGGGCAGAAAGTGACCGAGCTCTCTGGTGGACAACAGCAACGTGTTTCCATCGCAAGGGTGTTAAGTAAAAAGCCTAAAGTGATATTTGCAGATGAACCCACAGGCAATCTTGATAATGAGACAGCAATGGAGGTGATGGCGATTTTTGATGATTATATTAAAGTTCATCATGCGGGTATGGTCTTAGTCACGCATGACGAACAGCTTGCTTTTAAGTGTGATCAGGTTTATCGTCTTGAAAATGAACAGCTCACAAAGATAAAATAAAAAATGGAGTGGGCACTTCTCTTTCAACAAGATAGAGTTGTGGGTTTTATATTATTGTTTATTCGTTTTGGTGCGCTTTTTATGGCGGTTCCTATTTTTGCTCATACCAGTATCCCGGTTACTGTTAAAGCCGCTTTGGCATTTTTCTTTACGGTAGTCTTTTATCATTCCATGCCAGAACTGAGTATCGCAATAACGGTTCCCTCTCTTAGTGTTGCCATATTAGGAGAGCTTCTGTTTGGATTATCTGTGGGGCTTATTTTACTGTTATCTTATAATGTCGTCACCTTTGCAGGAGGACAGATCTCTTTTGTCATGGGTTTTTCTATGGCATCAGCCATTGATCCTCAAAATGGTGTATCCATGCCTATCATCAGTCAGTTTCTCTCTCTGCTTGCTCTGATGGTTCTATTTTCTCTGGATATGCATCATTGGATCTTGCTTTATGCAGAGCAGTCGCTCTCAGCCATCCCTTTAGGGGGATTTTTGATGACACCTTCTCTGTTTGAGTACGTTGTAGGCGCGGCGTCTCGTATGTTTATGGTCGGCTTTATGATAGCCTTTCCTATCATAGCGCTTTCATGGTTGGCAGATGTTATTTTTGGAATGTTGATGAAGACAATGCCTCAGTTTAATTTACTTGTCATTGGTTTTCCTATTAAGATTGCGGTCTCTTTTGTTGTTTTAATAGCCACATTAGCGAGCACCGTACTTATATTAAAAGGTGAAATGCTAGGCGCCTTTAACGCGCTAGAACGCTTGTTCTAATTCTCTAAATAAGGAGTACTCCGTAATAAGAGAGGCGAAAGCTTACTCCTAATACTCTGCACATAATTTTTATCATCTTTACATGTAAACAAGCCAATGTCGTGTTTTATATGTTTCGTTTTCAAAGATGTAGAAAGCTTACATGTAAGCCTATCATCAATGATAATAATAGTGAATGAAATCTCTCCTTCCCTAACAGGGCTATTGATAGCAGTTAGATCTCTTACATTAATGTTTTTGTAAAGAGCTAACTGCTTTTGAAGGGTGCCTTTAGCTGAAATAAGGGTAATATCGAGACCACGTTTCGCGGTTTTAATCAGGGCTTTTTTTAAACGGTAGTGGTCAAATTCGTGGGTGATGATGAGAATGCTTTTTTTGGCGTGACTAAACTTCTGCATAAGATAATGTATAGCGTTGTCTGAATCATCGGGTAAGAGATAGAGCGTTTGTGAAAAAAGAGAAAACTGAAAAAACAAAAATAAGAGTAAAGGTTTCATGATTTAACGACTTTTTAGTTACAATGATAGCAATTTAAGCGTACTCACGCAAGGGGAGATCCTATATGAGAGTCCTTCTTTTTAATGACAACCCTGTTGTTACTAAACTCGTTACCCTTAGTGCCCAAAAGACGGGAGATCAGCTCGAAGTCTGCTCTGATCTCGAAACTTTAGATTCAGGTGAATGGGATCTTCTTATTGTTGATGATGGACTGTATAATGATGATAGTGCCTTAAGCTTAGGTGCTACAATTACGGCTAAAAAACATCTTTTTATGGCCAATAGAGCCACGCCAGAGCCAGAAGGGTTTGAGCATACTATTAATAAACCTTTCTTGCCTACGGATCTTGTAGAGCTTTTTTCTACAATTTCAGGTTCACTCGATGCCTCTGTTGATGATAGCTCTAATGAGCCTGATATGCTTATGGATAGTGAAGAAGAGACTTTAGATCTTGAAGATTTTGATGATGAGCTTCTCCTTGATGAGGATGGTGATGATTTTGACTTGGGTGACGATCTTGACGAGCTTAATGAGCTTGAAGATATGGACAGCTTAGAGCTTGATGGTCTTGAAGCGGAAGACGGACTTTTGCTTGATCTTGATCTGCAAGAGACTGAAGAGGAGCAGGTATCAGAGCCGGTATTGGAAGAGGAAGAAGAGAGCGTATTAGACAAAGATGATTTAGCAGAAGTCCAAAGTCTCTTAGAAGATGCCGATACGCCCTTAGAAGATGATATTGCAGTAGAAGAACTTGGAAACGTTGATGATTTAGGATTAGATTTTGATCTTGATGATTTAGGTGAAGCGAGTGATGAAAAAGAAGATGCAGATCTTGCTGATATGTTAGATAGTGAAATTTTAGATGAAGAAGAGTCTATAGAAGAAGCTGAGGATAATCTTGATAGTTTAGAACTTGGTGATTTAGTTGATGGTGAAGAAGAAAATGACGAAGCGCTAGCATTAGAAGCTGATGAGACTATGGATGACTTCGATCTTGATGATGAAGAGGTAGGTGAAGACAAGGTAGCAGATGAAGATTTTGGTGAGCTTTTAGATGAAGAGGAGTCTGTAGCAGATGAAGTCATAGATGAGCGTGTCGAAGCCGTTGATGATTTGGACTTAGAATTGGAAGATGA
>JAYEGP010000169.1:0-2268 GCA_034659135.1 Campylobacterota bacterium | reverse complement strand
AAGATGAAACGCTAGAAGAGACTTTTGATGATGAGGAGATGAATGAGCTTGAAGATGAAATACAGAGCGCCGTCTCAGAACTTTCAGATGAAGAGTTAGAAGAAAATGTAGATGAAGATATGCTTCTTGATATTGTCAGTAATGATGAAGCTATGGCAAATTTTAGCGGTTTAGACGATTTAGATGAGCAGAGCTTAAAAATAGCTGTTGGCGAAGCAGAAGCATCAGATATTGAACTCTTAGATAAGAGTGATGATTTAGGCATTGAAGATGAGATACTTGAAGAGGAAGTCGTCATTCCTAATGAAGTACAAAACAGTAAAGTAGAAGGAGTTGAAGCTTTGAAAACACTACTTAAAGCGCTAGAAAACGATGATGTGGCTAAGTCATTAAAAGGGATGAATATCAACATCAACATCTCGTTTGGAGATGACAATTGAATTTTGATACCGGAGCTATCTTAGTTCTTTCAGGACCAAGTGGAGCAGGAAAAAGTTCTATAATTAAGAAAATTGAAGAGTATATTGGAGCGTACTACTTTTCAATATCGACAACAACACGACCGATGCGCACTGGTGAAGAAGAGGGAGTTGAATATCATTTTGTCAGTGAAGAAGAGTTTCAAGAAGATATTAAGGCCGAACATTTTTTAGAGTATGCCAAAGTGCATGGTAACTATTATGGAACATCTATTAAGCCCGTTAAAAAAGCTTTAGCAGAACGTAAACTGGTTATCTTTGATATTGATGTACAAGGACACGATGCGGTACAGAGTCGTTTAGGTGATCTTACCACCTCGGTTTTTGTGACAACACCGACCTTAGGAGAGCTAGAAAAGCGTCTTTTTGGGCGAGCCACTGATGATAAAGAGATTATTGAAAATCGTATTAAAATGGCAAAAAGAGAGATACAGCGTGTCAGTGAATTTGACTTTTTACTGATCAATGATGATCTTGATCGCGCGGCAAAACACCTCATACGTATTGCTAAAGCAGCACGTCTGAAGATTCCTTCTCAAAACATCAATGAATTTGTCAGAAAATGGGAAGATGACGAGAGCAGTTTTAGCTGCTAAGGACGCTTACAGCAAAGCATCGATATACTTTGTGCACTAATTTTAATATAGGAAAAAACTATGGGAATGCCTAGTGGAACAGAACTTTTAATCATCTTGGGAATTGTGGTACTTCTTTTTGGTGGTAAAAAGATTCCAGAACTTGCAAAAGGTTTAGGACAGGGAATTAAAAACTTCAAAAAATCTGTAAAAGATGATGATAACGAAGAAGTTGCCACAACAGATGCACCAAAAAAAGTAGATGCTACACCTTCTGAAGCAGTAACTGAAGCACCTGCTGAAACAACAAAACAAGCCTAAGAATTGAAACAACGTGTTAGCGCGCTTTTGCGCGAACGCTTTGAGCGTGATGTTATTTTAGAGAAGCCAAAAGATCGCTCTTTTGGTCATTTTGCGACACCGATAGCTTTCTCTCTTGCTAAAGAACTTCGTAAATCTCCTATGATCATTGCTGAAGAGCTGGCAAGTTCATTTGGCGAATCTGAAATGTTTTCAGCTGTTGAGTCGGTCAAGGGTTATATCAATTTTCGACTCTCCGAGTCTTTTTTAGATGAATATGCTTCATGGGCCTTAGAAAATGAAACTGATTTTGGACGTGATGAAAAATCTCAAAAAATTCTTTTAGAGTTTGTGAGTGCCAACCCGACAGGCCCACTGCATATTGGTCATGCGCGTGGCGCGGTTTATGGGGATACCCTTTTACGTTTAGGACGACACCTTGGCTATGAGATGAGTGCTGAGTATTATGTTAATGATGCAGGGAATCAGATCGATCTTCTTGGACTGTCGATTCAGCTTGAGGGACGCACCTCTATCTTAAATGAGAACGTAGCGTGGCCTGAGAGTTTTTATCGTGGCGAATATATGAGCGATTTAGCCAAAGATGCTGTTGATGTTTTTGGTCAAGAGATTCTTGGTGATGAAACGCGTCAAAAAGAGTTAGCGCTTTGGGCAAAAGATAAGGTCATGACAATCATTACCGATGATATGGCCGATGCGAATATTCATTTTGATACCTTTGTCAGCGAAGCCTCACTTTATGATGACTGGGAACGTGCCTTAGAAAAAATGAGTGCGGGTGTCTACGAAGAAGAGGGTAAGACCTGGATTCGTTCATCTGAAAAGAGTGATGAAAAAGATCGCGTGGTTGTACGTGAAGATGGTCGTCCGACTTATTTAGCCGGTGACATTGT
>JAYEGP010000168.1:0-2723 GCA_034659135.1 Campylobacterota bacterium | reverse complement strand
CTGAAAATATTCAATTCTCATAAGACATCCGGTCACCTATGCTACAATGCCAAGAGAATATCTACTGCTTAGGCTACTGACCGGATGCACTCCGACAGCGGTGACCGAATACTCCGACGTGAACAACTGAATAGTTTTTTGTTGGAGTTTATGGGAGTGGTACTAGAACTAAAATAGCATTCCCTAAGATTTACATTTTATTCAATTCTGATTCCTTAATGTCAACATAACGGCAGTCCTCGTTGTTGTTATCTTTTTGTAGTAGGTCTATGTTTTTCTTCTATGAGTTGACCTGTAATATATTTATGTAAAATACTTTTGATAAAGGTTTGGTATTTTAAACCTTCTTGTTGAGCAGCTGCTTTTATTATTTCAAGTTCGCTGGATGAAATCCTTATATTCATCTTTGTTTCTTCTTTTTTTACAAATGCTTTTGCAGACTTTTTTAGCAATTTACTATTTTCTTCATCATTTTTAATTTGTGATAAATCAAGGTCTTTTAACGAATCGATTAGTTCTTTTTCTTGATTGTCTATGTAATTAGTTTCCATTACTATTCTCCAATAAATATTTAAATCTTCTATCTTTAAAGATAGTTTTTAAAACAAAATTTCCATCATCTATAACATACGGAATACAATGCGGATAGTGATTTATTGCAATAACCATTATTCTTTGATTTGGGTATAACTCAGCATTTGGATGTTGAAAATCTAATAAAACACCTTCTTCTGAAATTATTTCAATAGCTTGCTCAAAAGTTAAACCTCTATTTTCAAATAATATTTGGTTTTTCTTTTCATCATAAATAAAGTTCATTATGTAATTATAATACAATGTACGCACAAAGTCAAAAGACAGAGCTCAAGTCACAAATTTATAAACGCTAAAACGGTTCCTCGTATGACAATACTCTATTAGTAGTATTCTTTGGAACTCTTTTTGCTAGTTTCACTCAATTATAGCAAAGAAGTGACAGATGATTAAAACGATTTTACTTGCAAGTAGCACACTGATTTTATTGAGTGGGTGTGCCGCTAAACTCACTGAACCCGAGATGAACTTTGAACCGCCACGTTATGTTGAAGAGATGCCAGCACAGGTGGATGAGAAAGATTTTGCTTCTACAGGAAGTATCTTTGGTCAAGGTGATAACCCACTCTTTTCAGATCATAAAGCGATGCATGTGAATGATATTGTGACGGTTGTGATCTCTGAAACCGCAAAAAGTACTAACTCCATTGATAAATCTTTAGCTGAAAATGATACCAGTGCTCTTGGTGGAGGTACGTTTACAGCAGCTGGTGGAAACCCTGCTGTTTCAGCCTATGCCAATAAGCTAAATGGCTTAACCAATGTCGGTTTTCAAGCACAAAGTACGTCGGCTTATACAGGAAGTGGGGCTTCAAATAAAAATGCTTCATTTACAACAACCGTAAGTGCGCGTATTATTAAAGTATTGCAAAATGGAAATTATTTTATCAATGGCAGACGTGAGATACTTATTGATAATGAGAAACAGATTATTCAGATTAGTGGGGTAATTCGACCTTATGATATCGATCAGAACAATAATATAAACTCTTCTCAGATGAGTGATGCTAAAATACTCTATGACAGTGAAGGAGATTTAGATCGTGCGACACAACAAGGATGGGGTACAAAATTGGTTCAATCCGTTTGGCCATTTTAATTATTTATTAGTTTTAACGCTGAGCACTCTTGTTAGTGCACAAAGTTTTGAAGATTTTAAACAGAGTCAATTTAAGGCCTATGAAGATGACAAGTCTGCAAAAGAGCGTGAGTTTCGATCCTTTTTAGACAAAGAGTGGAAAGCTTATAAAGCTTATCAAGGCATTAAGGTTTATGAAAAACCTAAGCCAAAAACCTTACCGGTGAGCAGTGTTAAAGTCAGTATCCCTGTTGGGCCGCCTATTGTGCTTAAACCGGTTAAAAAAGAGATTCCTAGAAAGCCTCCTGAAGTTAAAAAACCTGAGATTCAAAAGCCAGCACTTCCAAAAATCGTTGAGCCTAAGCCTGTTGTTGTCAAGCCACCAAAACAGAAGCCGCTTTGGAAGATTGTTATGTTTGATACCACATTTGAATTTGATCGTGAAAAAAGCCTTGAAAAAGGAGTCTTTGAACCTCGCAATAAAACTGGAATCACCAACTTTTTTGATACCTTAAGTCAAAGTGATTATAAGGCTTTAGTGGAGCGATTAGGCTTACATGTAAAGAGTTATCAACTCAATGACTGGGCACTCTATCTACTCAGTGCCAAGCTTTCTCAAAAGCTTTACACAGATGAGAGTGAACAGAAACTCTTTCAATGGTTCATTCTCAATCAACTCGGTTATGACGTCAAAGTTGCTCTTGCTTTAGAGCGTGTTGTCCTGCTTTCAAAATCTAAAAAATTGATCTATAGCACTCCGAACTATACCCTCTCAAAAAATCGCTACTACGCTGTGGATTATTATAATAAGAAAGGTTTAGGATCACTGCGAACCTATGAAGGTAACTATCCTGATGCGATAAAATCATTAGATCTCAGTTTAAGCGTTATTCCTGCTTGGCAACGAGAAGATAAGACTAGAGCTTTAGAGTTTCGTTATCGAGGTCAAAAATTTAGCTTACATGTAAACTACAATCAAAATCTTATTGATTTTATGTCGACCTATCCTCAGGCAGATTATGACTCTTATTTTAATGCCCCTTTAGATCAT
>JAYEGP010000167.1:0-2732 GCA_034659135.1 Campylobacterota bacterium | reverse complement strand
CATTTCGATACAACTTAAGCCCTGATGCCATCATTCACATGATAGCTGCTGTCAACAATGGTGGTGGAACAATGGCACAGTTTAATTCACCAGAGCTTGGTGGTTCAGGCCAGTGGATGCAAGGTGGCATGACCATGGTAGGCGATATGTTCAACTATGGCCTTAAGATGACGGTAGATAACCTTTGTGGGGAAATTTCAAATGCCTTAATCAATACACAAGTTTTTCCTATCATACCGCCTGGAACACCGGGAAGCAATCAGTGGTGGCCAGTAGATTTAGGAGTTCCCTTTAGCAGTGGTGGCCAAAACAACATCCGTTACGCTGTTTTTCCTCAAAGACTTGCCGTAGAACTTAATGGTCAAGTGACGGTTTATGATACCTTAGATCACAATATCGGTGGGGTGTCACAGCAACAAGGGGGAGATACGTCTCTCACTTTTTCAAGTCAATATGGAACGGTATCGGTTTCATCACTTCCTATCGTTTCAGGTAATGCCAATATACAAGCAACTCCACAAACAAATTTTGCGGAACCAACGTACAATAATATCCCTAATCCAGAGCCTATGGCTCCCGCTATGAATATTTCAAATGAGTCATCAACTAATGTCATAGAGCTTATCGAAAAGCTATCGCAGCTCTATGCTGCTGGTGCCTTAACCGACAGTGAGTTTAACAGTAAAAAAAGTGACCTATTAAATCGACTTTAGGCCTTCGCATCTTTTAAGGCCTGCTCTCTCGCCTTATCTTTTTTGCTCTTTTTCTTCCCTTTTGTAGGGACAGGACCTTTCACTTTTTTAGGAGCCTCTCCCGTCAGTTCAAAACCCTCAATCTGTTCTCGTTTTAGCTTAATGTTGGAGCGTTTCTCAATCAATTTAAAGTGCCCCATCTCATCATAAGAGATAAATGAGATGGCCATACCTCGCTTCCCTGCTCTAGCGGTTCTCCCAATACGGTGAATATAGTCCGCAGGAGAACGAGGAAGATCATAGTTTATAACACAATCAATATCTTCAATATCTAAACCACGAGCCGCAATATCGGTGGCAAATAGAATGTAAATCTTTTTTGCTTTAAATGCATCCAGAGTAAAGCTACGATCTTCTTGATGCAGGTCACCATGAAAAGATTCCGCTTTGAAACCATGCTTTTGAAACTTATAGGCGATATTGTCGGTGGCTCTTTTACTTGACATAAAGACTAAGACTGATTCCCAATTGTAAGCTTTTAAAAGATGTCTCAGTAAGGGTCCACGGTTTTCTCGATTCACTTCAATAACACGCTGCTCGATTGTCTCAACAACCGCTTGCTCTTTTTCAATACTCACTTCAATTGGATTTTGAGTAATCCGTGATGCAATTTTTAACATTTTTTCTGGATAAGTAGCTGAAAAAAGAAGATTTTGACGTTGCGCAGGAATCGCTTCTAAAATTAGGTCTAACTCCTCCGCAAAACCGAGGTCTAGCATCTTATCTGCTTCATCAAGCACAAAAAACTCAACATGCGAAAGGTTCATCTGCTTTTTACTTAAAACATCAAGAAAACGCCCTGATGTAGCCACTAAAACATCACACCCTTTTTGAATCTTAAAAAGCTGATCACCGATGCTCTCTCCACCAATGATACTCACTACTTTTGGCCTTACATGTAAGAACGCTCCAAAAGTATTAAAGGTTTCTGAGACTTGTAATGTAAGCTCTCGTGTCGGAGTCAAAACAAGCACTCTGATCTTCGCCTTGCCCTCGCCTCTCCTTGCTGAAAGCATCTCTAAGATCGGTAAGACAAAGCTCGCACTTTTACCACTCCCCGTCTGCGCTCTTGCCATGACATCATTACCATCAAGCACCAGAGGTATCACCTTCTTTTGAATCGGAGTCGGCTCACAAAAGCCACGCTCTTGCAAGGCGCGATGTATCGCTAGCGAAAATTTGAAGCTAGAAAATGACATAAGTCAATCTCTTTACATGTAAGCTTCTATTTTTCAACTTCCCTACCTAAATTTTTTTCTACGGATGCGATCTTTGTTTTTAGACGATTTTTTTTACCTTTTCGAATATCAAACTTTAAAGAAGAGTAGACCCGTTCACACTCATCACCTAACTGATCGTAGGCTAATGCAATAACATCTAAAGCTTCTTGCATCGTATCCGTTTCAATAACGGTACCCATCGGCGTTAACTGATATGCCACACCACTTTTATCAATAGCATCAATGATTTTACTGACTTTTTTAGAGACTGAACCGCCATCACGACAATCCCCACTTGTTGGAAACATACTAAATTCTAATAAAACACTCATTTAAAGCTCCTTTGCTTTTTCAAAAACGATAATACCATCTTCATCGCCATAAAGAAATTCACCTTCTCTAAAGGCAACCCCACCAAATACCACTTCAACACCACGTTTCGCTAATGACTTTTTAGGACTTTTATAAGGACAGGTTCCTAAAGCGAAAAGAGCAATGCCTACCGTCTTGGTGACATGTATATCTCTAACATAGCCATTAACAACAATCCCTGCCCAATTATTTTGCGCCGCAAATTTAATGAGATTTTCGCCAACAACAGCGCAGTAATCGCCATTAACATCCACAACGGCAACATGACCTTCGCCATCTTCTTGAAGCATCGAAACCAGATCAGCATTGTGCTCATTGAGCTTGATTGTTTTGATAGGGCCTTGACATTTTTCCGCCCCTCCGTAGTTTGTAAAAACAGGTCTCGCTA
>JAYEGP010000166.1:0-2742 GCA_034659135.1 Campylobacterota bacterium | reverse complement strand
AAAGTGAGTATTCGACTCTATTCAAAGTCGGTCGAGCATGACGAAGGGGGTCGTCTTAAACTTATGGGAGGGTCTCAGGGTGTGAATGCGCAAAATGTCTATTATGCTGATCGTATCGATGAGATAGATTTTTTCTTATATGCAGGGCGTTATGATGACAAGCGTCTATCGATAGAGAACAGCGGTGATTTAGATCGAAATAAATACAAGAAACGACTTATCGGTTCCATCGGGACAGACAATCACCATCTTGAATTTCAAGCATTAGAGCAAAAAAGTGACACCTTCCTTGGACCAGCGATTGCGGGAACTCCTTTAAAGGCAAAAGGTGAACTCAATTATTTTGACTTGGGCTGGAGTTCACGTTTTTTGGATCAATCTCTTATTGCAAATGTAGCCTATTCTCGTGGGGCATATACAATGAATAGTGCGTATGATCAAGAGATCATTCCAAATACTCAGATTACAGCTTTTGATCAGGAACATATTGATGAAGTGCTATCTGTTCAGGTGAAGAAAATAGTGAATTTAGATGATCATAAGCTAACCATAGGTGCTGAATATCGCAACAAGTCTTTTGCCTTAGAATCTCTCGCTTTTAATGGAGTATCCCGACCTATTACTCAGACTTATGATGCACAACAGATACTGGCTTTTTTTTTACAAGATGATTATACTCTAGATGAGAACAAGTTACTTACTTTGTCTATGATGTATCAAGCCTATGACAATAATGCTCCAGAGATTAAAGATCATACGACACACCAAATCCGTGCAGGTTACATCTACACGTCTCATGAGTGGGTCTCAAAAACTTTTATCGCTTCTCAAGAGTTTGCGCCTGAACCTTATATGTTAAGTAAGAGTTTTCAAGGAAACAGTAATCTCGATACAATGAAGTCATTGTATGCTATGCAAGAGTTTATTGTTGATGTCAATCGTGCATCTTTACATGTAATCTTTGGGTATGTAGAAAATAGTGATATTATAATTAAAAGTAATGCTATGACAGATAATGCACAAAACACTTCTTATGTTAATACTCAGGCCATCGAATTAAAGCAGACTTTTTTAGAAGATGACACCTTGGATGTGAATCTCTTTAGAAGTGAGCACAGTAGTGCAATAAATGATGATAGAGAGCTCATTTATGGAATCACTTTGAGAATGTTAAATAGCATAGATGCATTTGATTTTTTTAATGAACTGGTGATTTTAGAAGGTTATTCTGAGGGAACGGGCTATGATTATAGTCTTGGTGCACGCTATCATGCCAGTGATGATCTTACTTTTAGTATCAAGGGTGAGAATGTATTTGATACGGGCTTAGAGTGGTCTTATATCTCCCAAATGCCACCCAATAAAGAGACTGTTAAGGCTTCGGCCATTGAACAGCGTTTTTGGGCTGGTTTGGAATTTCTATTTTGAAAAAAACTTCTCTTATACTTGCCTTATGCTTTAGCGTATTTGCTGATGATAATGATATCGCTAGAAAAATCTATTTGAGTATTGCTCAGGAAGTAACGCACAAAGAGAAGACGATATTTTATGTACATGGCTCGGTGGATGCACTTGATGCCTTAAGTGTAAAAAAAATTAATGACTGTGATAGTGCCGACATCGTCATTCTCTCTACCTGGAAAAAACTGCCAAAATCGTGTCTAAATAAACCCCTGTTTACAACACGATATCGTATTTTTACCAATAAGAAAAAGGTCTTTGGGGCTTTTTTCTGGCAGAAGGGACGTCCTAATATTATTTTTTCACAAAAGCGTCTGAATGAGCAAAATATAAGTCTGAGTTCTGAGTTTGACAGGTTTATAGAACAATGATGTTATTTCGTTTTGCTCGATCATTTATTTTATTGCTTCTTTTTTTAGGTGTGATGACAACGGTTTCGTTTTATCTGTATAAAAAGTACGAAGAGACAACGCTTCAGATTCATAAGATTATCTATGACGATCTTATAGACGATCAAGGCCAACTCTTTGAAAATTATATTGCTTATCTTCAAGATGACATGGGTGATAAGATTATCTCAAATTTTAAAAAATACCCAATGATTCGTGCTCATTATGAGCGTGACCTTGCTAATCTCCTGACCGATGAGGTGAAGTATCTTTATGTACTCTATTTTGATGGAGATAAGCTGCGTTATCTGATAGATACAGAAAAAGATCCTCAAGAGCGTGCTGATATTAATCAAAAATTCGATCCTCAAAGTTCTATCTGGATTGATGCAAAAAATCAAAAAAAACCTCAGACTCTTGTTCAAAAAAATCTAGAGAGTCTCTGGGTGAGTTATGCCCATCCTATTATTGTTAATGATAAAGTCGTGGCAGTTTTAGGGGCGGATTTCTCTTATGATGAATTTCAGACCATTGAAGAAGCTGTTGCTCCATTAAATCGTCTCTTTTTATACATGTCAATCTTTATGTTGATGATGCTGTTGAGTGCTTATATCCAGTTTTATCTCTATTATAAAACACGCAAACGAAGTCTGATTGATCCGCTTACCAATGTTTACAACCGTCAGTACCTGATGGATTTTTTACAAGACAGTGTTATTAATCATTATCAAATTATGATGATTGATCTGGATCATTTTAAGAATGTTAATGACCATTATGGGCATGATATCGGTGATAAAGTTCTTAAAAAAGCAACGCAACGCATCGCTAAAACCATTCGCAATAATGATGTGTTGATCCGTTTTGGTGGTGAAGAGTTTTTACTCTTTAT
>JAYEGP010000165.1:9297-13416 GCA_034659135.1 Campylobacterota bacterium | reverse complement strand
AAGGAAAGCCAATGAAGGAAATATTAGATAGCTACATTCATTTGATAGAAAATCATGAATTTGCTAAAGCGCATGAATGTCTTGAAGAAAATTGGAAAGCATTTCGTACTCAAGGAAAAAAAGATGAGAGCAATATTTTAAAAGGTTTTATTAATGCAGCAAGCGCATTTGAGCTTAAACGTCTTGGACGTGAAAGTGCATCGAAGATCTGGCAAGCCTATTTGAAATACCGTGTTTTAATTGATGAGGTTGACTCTTTACATGTAGCACAATACCAAGAGTGTGCAAGGTGTGTTGAAGCGAAGTACAAAGAGATTTTTGAAGTTTAGCAATGAAGAAGTGAAACGGGGTAAGACCCCTAAGAAAAGTAGTTTTATACGCTCAAGACTCTAATATGTTCTGAAAGTTTTCTCTGTAGAATGTTCTGTATTGACATCAATGTTCCACCCGATGCAGGGCATGATACGCAAGCGCCTTGATACTCTATATATACAATGATATGCTCATTTTTTTCTTCTACATTGATGAGATCAAGATCACCATTATCTTTATGTAAAAAACTTCTAATATCTTCTTCAATGATGGCGTCAATGGCATTGATCTTTTCAGTTAGTGTTTTTTGTTTAAAATTTTCTTCATTACTCATATATATCCCTTGTGTTAATTTAGGAAGTTTACAATTTTATATTTTGATCTTACTTAAAATATTAAGCACTTATTTTCTATCAGTTTAAAATGAAGGGTATAATCATTAGTAAAAATAATGTGCTACAATTCACGGACGTACTAAGGAATCAGAATTGAATAAAATGTAAATCTAAGCGATTGCTATTTTAGTTCTAGTCACACTATTTTATGAGGAGCATAGCCTTAGCTACGCGACGATTAAAATCGTTTGACTAGGGCTAAAAGAGTACGCTAAGATTTATGTTTTATTTAATTTTGATTCCTAAGCGTGATGATTGTATCGGCCAAGTAATAATAAATTAGGA
This sequence comes from Campylobacterota bacterium, assembly GCA_034659135.1. Taxonomy (GTDB): domain Bacteria; phylum Campylobacterota; class Campylobacteria; order Campylobacterales; family Sulfurimonadaceae; genus S010-53. The sequence goes on along the minus strand of JAYEGP010000165.1, from coordinate 12,424 downwards.
ACACAATGACCCAAAAAAGTGAGAAACTCTACTATGATCCACTAAGTGTGGCAAGACGTACGAAACAAAAAGTCTATTTTGTAGCGCAACATGATAAAAAAGCAATGCTTGAAAAACTTATAAGCAATACGCTCCCCAAGCAGATGGTCATTGTTACTAAGAGTAAGCGTAGTGCAAATGAACTGAGTCAATTTTTGATGTCACGACGCATTAAGGCGCTTAGCATTCATGGAAACCATCGCATTGAAGATAAAAAAGCGGCTACAAAATCTTTTAATAGTGCTCAAACAGATGTTTTGATCACAACGGATATGATATTACAATCGCTTGAGCTCAGTACCGTCTCTGTAATGCTAAGTTACGATCTGCCACTTGAAAGTGATCATTACCTGAGTCGTCTTGGGTTTTTACAAGAGCTTGGTGAGTCTATTGCCTTTGTCGGTGCTGATGATGAGAGAGCACTCAGTAACATTGAGTATGTCATGAAAGCTGACATACCTCAAGAGGAGTTAGAAGGCTTTGTACCAACTCCTTTTGATGAAAATAGCGCAGATCACTCGCAAAAAAACAAGAGAAAAAAACCGCGTCATCGCTCACAAAAAAGTAAAAAAGTGGGTAGAACCAAAGAAGAGTAAGTTTACATGTAAGCCTGCCATGTTTTTATTAATCTTGTAACGAATTGGCTATAATAAGCGCAATTAGAATACTGATGTGATCTTAGGAACTATATTGAAATTAAATAATATTAAAAAAGTTGGCGTTATTTTACGTCCTTCAACACCGGAGCTTAAAGAAGTTTTCTATCATATAAAAACCCTTTTCAATGCGCATGATATTGAAGTCGTCATTGATAATATCAGTGGCAGTATGATTAAAGTTTTAGGACAAGATTTTGATCATCTATGTGAAAGTTGTGACCTGCTTATTACTGTAGGTGGCGATGGAACACTCCTCTCAGTAGTGCGTCGTTCTTTTGCTTATCAAGTTCCAGTTTTAGGTGTTCATGCGGGTAAGCTAGGCTTTCTTGCTGACCTGGATCTTGTTGAGCTTGATGATTTTATTCCCAAACTTATTGAGGGAAAATTTCATGTAGATGGGCGGGCTATGTTAGAAGCGCATATTAGTACAAAAAATGGCTCGACACGTGTTATCGCTTTTAATGACATTGTCTTATCCCGTCCTTCTATCTCAAAGATGATCCATTTAGAGATGCGTGTTGATGGCCGACCTTTTAACACCTATTTTGGTGATGGTGTTATTATTTCGACACCAACAGGCTCAACGGCGTATAATCTCTCTGCTGGTGGGCCTGTTGTGCTCCCGCATACTCAAGTTTTTGTGCTGACTCCTATTAGCCCCCATTCGTTGACACAAAGACCTGTAGTGTTACCAAGACACTTTGAGATAGAAGTTCATACCTTGGAGCAAAATGCACTGGCGATTGTTGATGGACAAGATATGCATGAGTTTGGAAAAGGTGATATGATTACTATAAAACTTGCTAAAGATGCGGCTTATCTTATTCATAAAGAAAATTTTGATTACTTTGATGTTTTAAAAGAGAAATTGGGCTGGGGTGCTTAATGCTTGAGCGTTTTTACCTTAAAGATCTTCTCAGTTTTAAAGAGGTTGAGCTTGAGTTTCATTCAGGTTTAAATGTCTTTACCGGACCTAGTGGTAGCGGTAAGTCCGTTTTGATGCAGTCTATTTTGTCTGCTATGGGCTTAGATGAAGCTAAAGCAAGCTTGAGTGAGCTGAGTGTTTCATGGCAGATCGATGAGGAAAAACAGGGTCTGCTCAATGATGAGACTAATATATTGCGTCAGATAAAAAAAGAGAAGGTGCGTTACTTTCTTAACTCACAAGCACTCTCTAAACGTGCCATTGCAGAATTTAGTAAAAAACATCTTAAACACCTCTCTTTGAAAGATTTCAGTGATTTTGAGAATGATAAGCTTATCGGCTTAATCGATCAATTTGCGATGCAAAAAAATAAAAAACATGGACAAGCGTTGCATGCGCATCAAGAACTTTTTCATGCATTTAACGAGGCTAAAAAAGAGCTTGATCGTCTTATTGAAGAAGAGCGTCGTATTGTTGAACTTAAAGAGTTTGCCTCCTATGAAATTGCCAAGATTAATGAGGTGAATCCCGATATTGGTGAAGATGAGAGACTACAAAAGATAAAAAAATCGCTTTCAAAACGTGAAAAAATCGAAGCAGAGATCAGTGATGCTCAAGGTATCTTTAGTTTTGAAACTCATGTCTCATCCGCTTTGGAACTCTTGGAGATTGAGAGTGCTTTTTTTGATGATGCGATGAATGAATTACGTTCGCATCTTGATGAGGGCATAAATCGTATTAGTGAACTTGATGATGTCAATATTGAAGAAGTACTTGATCGTATTGAAGCGATCTCCTCTTTGAAGCGTCGTTACGGAAGCGTTGAAGAGACTTTACGTTATCGTGATAAAAAAGCCAAAGAGCTAGAGCATTACGAAACCATAGAGATTACTAAAGAGAGTTTAGAGCAAGAAGTTAAAAGCTTACATGTAAAGCTTCAAAAGAGTGCTGATCTCTTAACGCAGCAGCGTCAGACTTCTTTGAAAACCTTAGAAAAACAGCTCAATTCTTACCTCTCGCAACTTTACTTAAGAGATCTTAATCTTGAACTCCAGAGCGATACCATATCGTCTTTAGGACAAGACAGCTTAAAGATAAGACTTAACAACACCTCTTTGTCTGCCATAAGTTCAGGAGAGTTTAACCGTCTTCGTCTCGCACTGTTAGCTGTTCATGCGGAATTTCTTCAAAACAGCGATGGGGTCTTAATGCTTGATGAGATAGATGCCAACTTAAGTGGTGAAGAGTCCATGAGTGTCGCAAAAGTCTTAAGAAGATTAAGCCGAATTTATCAGATTTTTGTTATTTCACATCAGCCACAACTTACCTCTATGGGCGAACAGCACTATTTGATCGCTAAAGATGAATTTAGTCATGTACGCGTTTTAAATGATGAAGAGCGTATTGATGAGATTTCACGAATGATCAGTGGAGAGCGTATTACTCCTGAAGCAAAAATCTTTGCAAAAGATTTATTAGCGAGTGCTCAATGTGCTTCATAGTT
>JAYEGP010000165.1:0-9197 GCA_034659135.1 Campylobacterota bacterium | reverse complement strand
CGATGCTAAGCAAATTCTTCTTGAAAATGGAGCCAATGAAGTTGGCGGTGTTTTGCACTGCTACAATGCTGACGAACAGCTTTTAAGTCTCGCTAGTGAGCATTTTTATTTTGGAATTGGCGGTGTTTTAACCTTTAAAAATGCCAAAAAGCTGGTTAATGTTCTCTCAAAAATTCCTAAAGAGAAGCTATTGATTGAGACAGATGGGCCATATTTGACACCGCATCCACATCGTGGCAGTCGAAATGAACCTCTCTATTGTACTTTAGTTGCTGATAAAATGAGCGAACTTTTAGACCTTCCAAGAGAGGATTTAGAGCACCTTACTACAGCCAATGCCAAGGCACTTTTTACGTTTTAAAGCAAAAATTGGATAAAATAAGCCACTTAATAAACCAAAGGTGGCTGAATGAAACAATTGATAGTACTGCTTTTTTTTATCCAATCCCTTACGGCTGCTTTAACATTCAACGAAAATGATCAACATGAATTGACTATTTTAAAAACCTTTGATATTGACTCAACATTCATGAATGATCAGGTTCTTCTTGACATGATTGAGAGATACAAGACAACACATCGAAAACGCTCATTTTTTAGATCTATGGATAAGGCTTATCTTTATATTCCAATGATGAAAGATATCTTGACAAAATCAGGTCTGCCTTCGGAATTTTTGTTTCTTGCCATGGCAGAATCCAATTTTTCTACCAAAGCGCTCTCAAGTAAAAAAGCTTCAGGACCTTGGCAGTTTATGCCTCTAACGGGTGAAGTTTATGGACTTAAAATTGATGAGTATGTTGATGAGCGTCGTGACATTATGAAATCCACGCAGGCTGCTGCAAAGTATTTAACAGCATTAGAGAAGCGTTTTGGCAAATGGTATCTTGCAGCCTTGGCTTACAACTGTGGAGAGGGGCGATTAGATCGTGCTATCAAAAAAGCTAAGAGTAATAAACTTGAAGTCCTTTTAGATCCAAAAAAGGCTTACATTCCAAAAGAGACACGCCTCTATATTCGTAAAATTTTAACGCTCGCTATCATGGGAAGTGATGAACGTTACTTAATTCGTAATAAATACGGGTACCTGCTCAACCGCTCAAACACCTACTCTATTGTACCTATTGAGGTACCGAGTGGAGAGCGTTTAAGTCGCGTTGCCAAGTCATTAAACTTACCGACACGAGAGCTGATAAAATATAACCATCATCTGAAATATGATTTTATACCTCCTTATGGAAAAAACTACACCATTTACATTCCTTATGACACATTGAGTGATTTTAAACAAAACTATAAACCGACACCGCTTAAAGATATCTATTTTATTCATACGGTAAAAAGTGGTGAAAACCTCTCTGCGCTTGGTAGAAAGTATCGTATCTCATATAAAAAAATTATGGATTTTAATCAGTTGAAAAGTACACGACTTTCACTCAATCAGCGTCTTGTGATTCCTGTTAATACACCCCCTTTGACTTTGGATGCTCTTTATGTTGTGAAGCCTGGTGACACGTTGATCTCGATAGCAAAACGTTTTCAAATTACGGTTGCAGAGCTTAAAGAATACAATGAATTGGCGAGCTCCATGATACGCATAGGTGCTAAACTACATGTTTTTGACTAAATTTTTTCTTTTTACGCTTGTTTTACTGCTTCTAAGTGGATGTAGTACACGAACACGTGATGGGTATATTAGTCGTGGAGAGACAACAAGTCAAAAACCCGATAATAAAACGTATTCGCATCCTACCATGCGTCCTTACACCATTCATGGAAAACGTTATTATCCTAGTGTGGTTCATGTTGGAGAGATGTTTTATGGTCGAGCTAGCTGGTATGGACCCAATTTTCATGGAAAGCTCACCTCTAATGGTGAAACCTATGACATGCACAGCATGACAGCAGCGCATAAGACATTGCCGATGAATACTATTGTTCGTGCTACTAATAAGAGCAATGGAAAATCTGTTATTGTCCGTATTAATGACAGGGGCCCTTTTGTTGAATCACGGATTATAGACCTCTCAAAAACGGCGGCAAGTAAATTAGATATGATAAAAACGGGTACGGCGCCTATAAAAATTGAAATTCTAGGCTTTGAGCAAAAGGGTAAAAAGTCGATATCTTCCATTAAGAAACTTCAAAGTGGTCCAAAAGAGAAGGTGCTTGGTGCTTTTGCCATTCAGGTGGGTGCATTTTCAAGGTTTGAAGGGGCGCTTTTTACGCAAGAGAAGTATGACAATATGCAAGGTTATAAAGCCATTATCAAAGATGTTGAATTAAGTGAAAGCCGTATTTTTAGAGTTTTTCTTACCGGCTTTAAAAGTGATGAAGAAGCTCAGGATTTTGTTAAAGACAATCAACTAGAACATACCATTATCATTAGGGAATAATATGAAAAGTTTACAACGTACTACAAAAGAGACCGATATTAAAGTTGACCTTGAGCTTTATGGTGAAGGGCAGAGCAGTATTAGTACAGGCGTAGGATTTTTAGATCACATGCTAGAGAGTTTTTCTAAGCATGCGCTCATCAATCTCAAGGTTACATGTAAGGGTGATACGCACATTGATGATCACCATAGTGTTGAAGATGTAGGTATTGTTATCGGTCAACTTTTAAAGTCATCTATCTATCCTATTGAAAATGTAGAACGTTTTGGTAATGCTGTTATCGTAATGGATGAGGCCGCGGTATCGTGTGATCTTGATCTAAGTAATCGTCCTTCACTCTATTTTGAACTTCCACTTGAAGGCAAGGTGGGCAGTTTTGATACGGAGCTAAGCGAAGAGTTTTTTAAAGCGGTGGTTTTAAATGCCGGTATCACTGCTCACATTGTGATGCAACGGGGAAAAAACAAGCATCACATCATAGAAGCAGCGTTTAAAGCCTTTGCTGTAGCACTACGACGCGCTACGGCTATTAATGAGCGTGTTGGTGTTCCAAGTACTAAAGGTATTTTATGATTAAACTTCTCGTTTTAGATGTTGATGGTTGTTTGAGCGACGGAAAGATTACTTACAGTAGTGATGGTAGTGAGATAAAAGCATTCAATGTTAAAGACGGTCTCGCCATAGCCACATGGATACGTATGGGAAATCATGTCGCCATTATTACGGGACGTGAATCAAAAATTGTAAAACGGCGTGCGGATGAACTGGGTATAAAGTTGCTCTTTCAAGGCATTAAGGACAAAGAGACTTTGATTAAAAAAATCGCTAGTGATCATAAGATAGCGGCTGAAGAGATTGCGGCTATTGGTGATGATCTTAATGACTTTAATATGCTTAGGTTTGTGGGTCGCTCTTATACACCTGCTAATGGCGTTGAGGATATTAAAGGTATTGTCACTACCGTTTTAAGTCATAATGGTGGAGATGGTGCCATTCGAGAGATGATCGAAGACATTCTTGTTATTGATGATAGAAAAAAAGAATTTTTATCGTTTTGGATTTAAAATTTTATGAACATCAATCTCTTTTTTATCACTTTAACTGCTCTTCTTCTATCGGTGTTTATCTTTTTTAAACCCATTGAAGTTAATGTACCTGATCATAAAGAGATTGCGCAGTTAGAACTGAAAAATTTTCAAATTTATGAAGTTGAAGAGAAGGGCGTGAAAAGTATTTTAGAAGGTGAGATGGGTCAACGTTTTGAAAATCGCTATGAGATTAGAGATGTGACCTTTAAAGATACATCAAAAACGTACATGGAAGTGATGCATGCCGATCATGGCCGCTATCAAGATGACAAGGTTTATCTCAATCAAAATGTCACTTATGCTAGAGCAGATGAGATGACTTTTAAATCTGATGAAGCCATGTATGACATTAATAACTCTTTAGTCACTACGGAAGGAAGTTTTATCATGAGTGCTAAGAGAAATTACTTTAAAGGCCATAAATTGAAATTTAATACTAAAGAGAATACGATGCTGGCACAAAAAGTTAGCGGATCATACCACATGGAGAGACAATGAGATTATTAACGCTACTCTTATCTGTTTTTATGCTTTCACTGGATGCTCAAGAGCTTAAGGTGGTTGCTAATAGTTTTGAAGCAGATGAAAAACGTGGTCTTTCTATTTTTACAGGTGATGTCAGCATTACTAAAGATAGTGATGTTATGAAGGCCTCAAAAGTGGAGATACATATTGATAAAGATCGTCGTCCTATAAAGTATATTGCCGAGGGTAGTGTCACTTTTTTTATTAGGACTGAAGAGAATGCAACGTATGAAGGTAAGGCGGAGAGAGCGGTATTTTACCCTAATGAACAAGAGTATAAATTCTCAGGTGATGTGGAACTCTATCAACTCAATGAGAAAAAGAAGATAGTAGGTAATGAGGTCATTGTTAATATGCTTAAGGGCACAGCAATTGCACAAGGCATCGAAAATAGACCCGTAATAATGATTTTTGAATTGGAAGAAAAAAAATGATTGAAATCGTAGATGCACAGTTTGAAACATCAGCACCTAATGTAAAACTCTCGCCACCAAATGAGTATCATAATGAAGTGGCTTTTATGGCACGCTCAAATGTAGGCAAAAGCTCACTTTTAAATGCTTTAACCCATCGTAAGTCACTGGCTAAAGTCTCATCGACACCAGGTAAGACACGTCTCATTAACTACTTTAGAGTCACCTTTATGGACAGAGAAGCAGATGAAAAGCATGAGGCAAAATTCGTTGATCTTCCGGGCTTTGGTTATGCCAAAGTCTCCAAGTCTATTAAAGCGGATTGGGAAAAGAATCTTACGGGCTTTATCGCTTCACGTCGTCAAATCAAGCTCTTTATCCATCTTATTGATTGTCGTCACCCTGATTTGGATATTGATCACTCTGTTTTACAATTTTTACAAGAAAATGTCACTCCAGATCAAGTAGTTTTACAGATATTTACAAAGATCGATAAACTTAATCAAAGAGAACTTGGAGCACTGCGTCGCGATTTTCCTCATGCAATTATGGTCTCAAACTCTAAGAAAAAAGGTCTTTCAAAATTAACATCAGTTATCTATGAAACGCTTTTTGAGGGTGAAGATGTCTAATATCGTTTATCGAAAAGCGACACTTAGAGATATCCCAAAAATGCAGGAACTTGTGGCACCTGAAGTTCAAACAGGCATTATACTGATGCGTAGCGATGATGAACTTGCGACAAATATACGTTCGTATATGATTGCTGTAGAGGGTGAAGAGCTTGTAGGCTTTAATGCACTTCATATCCACACACCTAAGCTTGCTGAGATTCGCTCTTTAATTGTTAGCGAACGATTACGAGGTCAAGGTGTCGGTAAAAAATTAATTCAACTCTCTTATGAGGAAGGTATTGTATTGGGTCTAAAAGAGGTTCTCGTCTTGACCTATCAAAAAGCTTTTTTTGAAGTCTTAGGCTTTATAGAAATATCTAAAGAATCACTTCCAGAACATAAGATCTGGGCTGATTGCATTAAATGTAAACACTTTCCGGTATGCAACGAAGTCTCACTCATCAAATACATATAAATCCCATTATCATCCTGCCGCTCTTTCTCTTTTATGAGAGCCTTAGCAGTATCTACCTCTTGATGCCACCACTTCTGGGTCTGATCTTTTATCTTTTTATGCAAACAAGAGAGACGGAGAATATCAAGGCACTCTTTGTCATTGCCATAATGCTTATTATCTATGAAGCAGAAAAAGGGTATCTATTTTTAAGCACACTCTTTTATTTTACACTGCTTTATCAGTTTGTTGTGCCCTATTTAAAACAAAATATTGTCTGTAAAGCGTGTTTAAGAGTGATTTTTATAAGCCTTGTCTATCTTGGGTATTATCTTTTTCTATTACTCTTTTCTCAAATTTTTCTTTTTGAGATGCCAAGCATTGATCTGTATGTTTTTTATTATATAGTCATAGAGTTTCTTATCGTGAGTCTTATATGAGAGTTAAATTTGTATTAGTGGTGTTTTCGCTTGTCTGGTTAGCGTTACTTGTTAGAATATTTTATCTTTCTGTAGAGTCTAATGCCTATTATGATGCCTTATCCAATAAAAACACCATAAAGAGAGACCTTATCACTCCTGTGCGAGGAAATATCTTTGATAGAAATGGTGATCCGATAGCCATTAACAAACTGGGATTTAAAATCGTTCTCAAGCCTCATTTAAGTAGTAAAAAAAATAGAGAGACTCTTGAAAATGAGTTGCGCTTATTGACGCAAAAGTTTCCTCATCTTAACTTTGAAAAGATGTTAAAACGTTATAAAAAGAAAGACTCTTACTATAACCATCAATTTATTCCTGTTGTGGACTTTATCGCATATGAAGAGTTTTTACCACTTTTTTCCATGTTTAATCTACGCGAAAACATGCAAATTTTACCGGCTTCAAAAAGATTTTATCCCCATGGAAAAACAGCGGCGCATGTTATTGGCTACATGTCACGAGCCAGTCGAAAAGATGTGAAGAGAGATCCACTCTTAAAGCTTATCGGTTATGTAGGAAAAAGTGGTATCGAAAAACAGTATAATGCTTATCTACAAGGCAACCCAGGAGAACGCCGTATTAAAGTGAGTGCTTTTAATGAAGAGATTGAAGAGATTTCACATACAGCACCTGATGAGAATCATGATATGAGTCTGCATCTTGATATGAGATTACAAAAGTACATTGCAACACTTTTTAAAGCTAAGGCGGGTTCTGTAGTTGTGATGGGAATTGATGGTGAAATCTTGGCGATGGGGAGTTATCCCGAGTACGATCTTAACACTTTTGCTATGGGAATCTCAAACAGTGAGTGGCAAAAACTCATCAATGATGTCGATGCACCTTTTACTAATAAAACGACCAATGGACTCTATCCACCTGGCTCAGTTATTAAAACAGGTTTAGGACTTATCTATATCTCTACGAAACTTCATGCATGGTCACAATTTAACTGTACGGGTTCAATGGAGCTGGGTAAGCGTAATTTTCGTTGCTGGAAAAACCGTGGTCACGGGACAACCAATATTAATAAAGCAATTCGAGAAAGTTGTGATGATTACTTTTACAAAGGAAGTTTAAAAGTAGGTATTAAAGAGATGAGTACGGGTTTACATCGCTATGGTCTTGGACAGAAGACAGGTATTGACATTCCTAATGAGTTTATCGGTACCGTGCCTAGTCGTACTTGGAAACGCAAGCGCTATAATCAACCATGGTATAAGGGTGAAACACTAAATACTTCTATTGGACAAGGCTCATTTTTAGTGACTCCACTGCAGATTACGCAGTTTACAGCATTAATGGCTTCAGGAAAGTTGCCAAAACCCCAAGTTGCTCATCAAGTGGGTGAAGAAGAGATAGCGCTCGTGCAAAAAGATATTTTAAAACCCAATGAAAAAAAGTTGCTTCATCATATTCAATATGCTATGAAAGAGGTCTGTAACCATCCCAAAGGGACGGCAACAAACTATATTAACTCGCGTGTTAAGATTGCAGGTAAGACAGGAACTGCTCAGGTTATCGGTATCTCACAAGAGACAAAAAAACGTCTCAAAGAGCATGAGATGGCTTACTACCAACGTTCACATGCCTGGTTAAGCACTTATGCCCCTATTAAAAATCCTAAATATGTTGTGACTGTTTTAGTTGAGCATGGGGGACATGGTGGTCAAGCTGCCGGAGGTATCGTCTCTAGAATTTATGATAAATTACTAGAGTACGGGTATCTTACAAAGAAGTAATCGTATTTTGAATAAATAGAGCTAATAAAATAAGAAGTAAAATCGCACCAGAGCGATTATAAAGCTTATTGGCTAAGATAAGTAAAAGCGCTAACGAAGCTGCGACCATGATGTAGATGTCAAACTGACTTGCTATCATGTTTACATGTAAAGGTGCGAGTAATGATGCGCCACCTAAAACCATAGAGAAGTTAGCCACATTTGAGCCAATAATATTACCAATACTCATATCTGCGTGACCTTTTTTAACGGCGACTATGGAGACAACAAGCTCAGGTAGAGATGTTCCTAAAGAGATCAGGAAGATCCCGATAATCCACTCACTGACACCAAAGGTGCGCGCGATATTTGATCCGCTTTCAATAACAAAATGTGCACCACCAATGGTTAAAACAAATCCAACAGCGAGTAAGAGTACTGTTTTCGCCCAATTAAACTTCTCTTTAATAAGATCTTCATCAATCTCACCGCCTAAATCCTCTTTGGAGTCCGTAAAGAGAAAGAGAAGGTATGCCGCCATCATCAGAAGAAAGAGTACGCCATCAAAACGGCTAATCTCATCATCATAGATCATCACCATAAAAACAATAACGGGCATTAAAATCCAAGCGCCATCCTTAGCAAAAAGGTCACGATTAGGATGCATCTGTTTCGCCATCAAAAAGACAATACCAAGAACAAGAGTAATGTTAAATAAAACACTCCCCACGACATTAGCAATCGCCATATCGCTTTTGCCTTGTCCGCTCGCCATCATTGAAGCGGCCATTTCGGGAAGCGAAGTACCAAAAGCAACGAGAGTAGCACCAATCACAAAATGTGAGATATTAAAGTGAAGCGCAATACGTTCTGACTCTTTAATAATAAAATCAGCGCCATAAACCAGTGCACCCATAGCAGCAATAAAAATAACAAAATCCACTTAATCTTCCTTCTGTGTTCTAACGATAAGGCTCTGAGGTAAACCATATGTTTTAATTAAATTCTCTTCTTTCTCACGCATTTCACCGCTATCAACTTCATGATCATATCCAAGTAGATGCAAAAGTCCATGAATATAAAGAAGTGTAAATTCGTCTTGTGCACTATGTCCAAGTTCTGATGAAACTTTTTTGACATAATCATCTGAAATCATAATGCTTCCAAGAGGAGCCATTGGCATGGGCTCATTAGGAAAACTTAAGACATCAGTTGGGGTATTAATATGACGAAACTCAGCATTAATCTTAGCGATATCATCATTACATGTAAGCGTTAACTCAACATCACTCTTGGTTAGTGATTTTGTAATAAGCTCAAGTTTTTCAAGAGAGTAGGATGATACGCTCAGATTCTCATAGTCAATCATGTGCGTATTATATCTTTTTCATGTTAGAATTATTGCATGATTGATCAACTTTCAAAAATGGCTCTATGGTGGGAGGCTCATCCAATCTAGTGAGTGGCTATTTTCATCGAATATAAAAAAATACCTGCAACTAC
>JAYEGP010000164.1:0-13450 GCA_034659135.1 Campylobacterota bacterium | reverse complement strand
AAAGTCATCCCTTACTTCAAAAAAGACACACCACTACTTGAACGTGATCCTGTCCAATTTTATAAGAATGCCTTTTATCTTCTTGTGGCTTTTGATCTTATTGTTACCATAGCACTATTGAGTTAATCACTACAGATAACTCAGCCACCAATCTTTACGTCTTTTTTTAAGATCCGCAAACCAGCGACTTGGATAATACAAGGCCACAAGTACAATAATCCATGCCATATAAGTAGGCAAGAGCTCTGATCCATAACTATAAGCTTCAGGACTATGTCCAAGAGGTGCTCCAAAAAGCCAATGCGCATCACCAAAGACACTTAAGGCTAGAAGAATTCCCCCTACATGTAAGAGTGGAATATGGATAACATAGAAGAAAAAAGGCACCTGCCCAAAGTCTCTTAAGGGATAGGACCATTTTCCGAGGTCTCTATCAAAAAGAGTCATTAATATCATGGCAAAACCCATGAGTACACTCAGATAGATAAGTGATGGTGGGTACTTCGCAAAATTTAAAAAGCTCATCAGTGTCATTTCAAAACTCTCATACTGCATCCAAGGTATCGGATCTCCGTAGTTATTATAAAAACGTAAGACGATACCAAAAACAAGAAGGGCTAAACCTGAGAGAAGAAAAATCTTTTTACGAAGTTCTCGAGGCTTTTTAGTGACGGGGCCAAAGAGATAGCCCAGAGCCATCACGCCGATCCATGGCACAAAAGGGTACACCACCCTCACTTCAATATCGCCAATTAAAAAGTTACCTGGCATATGAATAAGATGCCACATCCATGCATAAACACCAAAAGAGTCCGCATGAATACCATCAAGCGCATTGTGTCCAAAAATCATACTCAACGCAATAACAGCAATTAAATATTTAGGAAGATAGATAAGCACTCCAACACAGATCATAGCCACACCAATAGCAAATAAGACCGCTATTTTTGGCTGATACATAAATTCAGGAGAGAAAGACCAAAAAAATCCCACCAATGTTAACTCTAGAAATATCAACCATACACCACGGCTTATAGCAAGGTATGCCAACTCATTTTTTGTGCGTCTTCCTGAGGCGAAAAAGAGACCAATACCCGCTAGGAACATAAAAGTAGGCGCAGCAAAATGTGTTATCCAGCGCGTAAAAAAAACTTCTAAATTTGTAAGATCAATGTCAGTCGGAGCAAAATAGACATACCCTAAGGCAAAAAAATCACGTGAATGATCCAGAGCCATAATCACCATAGTTAAGCCTCGTAACACATCCAAGGCGACAAAACGTTCACTCTTTTTTTGCACTGCAATTCCTCATTAATAGATAACTCACATCATATAATAATTTTGCAATAAAAAACAATCCTATTTTTAATAAGATATTACTCTTTCATGTTACAATGCTTGTAGTTAAAACTAGGGAGTAGTTTTGAGTCCTTTTATGACACATTTTTTTACCCTACACTCAAGCAGTGATATTCATCCGCTTATTACTCAGATCAGTGAAACTTCGGGTACCGTATCACTCATTCATATCAGTGCTTTTATCCATAATACTGTTTTAGTACAAAATCTAAAACGTGATCTTTTACATAAATTTCCTGAGTTAGAGATCATCGAGCTTCATCATCATAGTAAAAATGAAGTTCAGGTGACCCTCTTTACAACGCAGACTCAGACATCGCATCAGAGCCCGATAGTACACACTATTTTAAATCAGCTAAGTCATGAGTGCAAAGCACTTGATACACGACTTGAGGAAAACAAAGAAAAACTCTTACAGCGATTTTACACGGACTCTTTGAGTAACCTGCCTAATCTCTACAAACTTAGAAATGACCTTGAAAAAAACCACTCCTGCAATTTCATTGTTTTAAATATCGACAACTTTAAAATCATTAACGACTTTTACGGTTTTGTGGTGGGTGACTATATTATTGAGGCCTTTGCAAAAGCCATTAAGAGTAATATAAAAGGTGGCACTTTGTATCGCGTTGCTGGTGATGAGTTTGGTGTCATTACCGATAGCTGTATGAACTTTTATAATCTCAAAACCTACTTAAATGAGCTTGCAAACTCACTCTCACATCTGATGTTTTCTTATGCCGATACTGAAATCTATATTGATGTCACTATGGCTTCATCGAGCAGTGATGATCATGACGCTTTTTCAAAAGTAAACATGGCCTTACGTTATGCAAAAGAGCACAAACTCGCCTTTTGGATCTATGAAGATCAGATGAAACTCGGATTAGAGTACGAAACCAATCTCAAAATAGCTACAAAAATTCGTAAAGCCATCGAAACCTCAGGCATTGTTCCTTACTTTCAACCTATCGTTGATAACCGAACCGATGAGATCGTAAAATTTGAAGTACTAGCACGACTTATTGATGAAGATGGTAATATTTTAGCCCCTCAAAACTTTATTCCTATTGCCAAAAAGATAAAAGTCTATAACCTCATTACCAAATCCGTCATAGAAAAGAGTTTTCAAATCTTTAAAGAAAACAGCTACAACTTTAGTATCAATCTTTCTATAGATGATATTATGAATCAAGATATCTATGACTTTATCATCAATATGCTTAGCAAGAGCAATATGGGGCATCGTGTTGTTTTTGAACTTCTTGAATCAGAACAGATAACAGACTACAAAAAAGTCTTACGCTTTATTACCGAAATACGACGTCACGGTGCTAAAATTGCAATCGATGATTTTGGTACGGGATTTTCAAACTTCTTCTATTTGACACGAATCGATCCTGATTTCATTAAAATTGACGGTTCACTCATCAAAGATATCGATTCAGATAAAAATGTAAAAATTGTCGTCAAGACCATGATCGACTTTGCTTCACAGATGAATATTAAAACCATAGCTGAGTATGTTCACTCCTCAACGGTACTTTCTGAGGTTAAAGCCTTAGGCATTGATTATTCTCAAGGCTTCTATATTGATACTCCAAAACCTGATATTTGCGTTTAGGAGTAATTAATCCTATTTCGATAGTATTTCGTCATAGAAAAGGGATTTCATGAAACGAATTTTTATTTTACTTGCACTGTTCACATCCTTGACTTTTGCAGAAGATGCATACGAAGATGACTTGGCAGCAGATGAAGCTTATGAGATGCAAAAAAATGGTGAAGCCGTTATTATTGATGTCAGAACAACGCTTGAGTATCTTTACGTTGGTCATGGGGAAGGTTTTATTAACATACCTGCCTTTAGATGGATTTACGATCCTAAATCATTAGAGGCGCGAATTAAACGTGCGGATTATGAGATCAAAAACAGTGTTGTCAAAGATCATGTAGCATCACAAAAGCTTTATAACGCCAAAGAGATCGTGAATAAAACTTTTGTTGAGGATGTCATGAAAACTATGAAGATAAAAAATGTCTCTAAAGTCATTTTAGTCTGCCGTAGCGGTCCACGTTCAAAAGCAGCCGCAAACCTACTCGCTAAAGAAGGTATCGAAGCTTATAATCTTGAAGATGGTTTTATCTTTGGGTGGCAAGAGGAGAAAATGCCTTGGGGTGGACAGTAAAAAGCTCTCTTTAAGATCCCTTGCTCTTACTAAGGAATCAGGATTGAATAAAATGTAAATCTTAGGGAATGCTATTTTAGTTCTAGTCACACTATTTTATGAGGAGCATAGCCTTAGCTACGCGACGATTAAAATCGTTTGACTAGGGCTAAAAGAGTACGCTAAGATTTATGTTTTATTTAATTTTGATTCCTAAAGATACTCAAAACCTTCTTTCAGTATTCTTTACATGTAAGAGTTTTGCATCATACCCTTTTTTGACAAGTTTGACACCCATCTCTCTGTGGTGTGTGTAGGGAAATTGATCAAACAGTGCCATATCTTTTATCTCATGCGTCTGCATTAAAAAATCCAAATCACGTTTGAGCGTCTCAGGATTACATGAGATGTAAACAATATGATCAAAACGCGTAGCAAAAGCAGATGAGAGTTCATCCATACCCGAACGTGGTGGATCAACAAAAATTGCATTAAAATTATACGCTTTTAAATCTAAGCCTTCCATACGACGAAAAACACGTTTTTCATCCATAGCTTCAACAAACTCCTCTACACTCAAGCGTACAAAATCAATATTGCGCACCTCATTAAGTTGCATATTAACTTTAGCCGCATTGATAGATGACTTAGATATCTCCGTCGCTAAGATTTTATGAAATATGGTAGCAAAAGGGATAGTAAAATTCCCTGCTCCGCAATAAAGTTCTAAAAGGTCGCCACAGACACCATCAAAAGCATCCATTGCCCAGGTAATCATCGCTTCATTCACCTTAGGATTAGGCTGAGTAAAACTGTTTTCAATATGTCTGAAATGAAAATCTCTACCCTTTACATGCGCTGTAAGGGACGAGGAAGTACTCTTGGGGTGTAAGGTCTCTGTCACATAATCTTGACTTAAAACCTCTTTTTGTTTACGACTACGACCAATGACATGAATACCTAACTCTTCACTCAAAGTTTTCGCTTTTTCTTTCCAGACATCATCTAAACGGCGATGATACAAAAGTGAGACGAGAATCTCTCCCGAAGATGCAGAGAGAAAATCAGCACCAAATATCTTTCTGTCCATCTCATAGGTTTTCAATGCCACAAGAAGCTTAGGCATCACTGCTGCAATACTCTCAGCTACCATAGGGCACTCATCAATCATAATCGTACTTTTAGGCACCAGTGCATTCATCGCATAGGAAATTTCATCACCATCATGCCAAACACGAAACTCTGCACGCGCGCGATAATGTGACTCTAATGAAGCAAAAGGGGTAATCTTTTCAGTATAGATTTGAGAAAACTCTTCTTGCGTTAGACTCATTTTTTTTGCTAACTGAAAATCATAACCCTCTTCATACTCACGACAACTACCACATTCACCAAAATGTTTACAATCCAAACTACGTCCTATCTATTTAATACTTGCTATCAAGTTTCCAATGAGAAGATTCCAACCATCAACCATATCAATAACCAAAAACGGTAAAAAGAGTAAAAAACCTATTTCAAAAGCAGTTTTTAGCTCACTGATGACAAATGCGGGGATAATGACCGAAAAATGAAACTCCCTATTTTAGGGTTATACATTGAATAGACAATACTATTTCGACTTTGAAAAATAATACCATTTTTTATAAAACTACTCAAATAAAAACTATGTATTTTCAACTAAAAAAAGCTTCTGGAATTATAGCTAAATTACGCAATTTCAGTTTTAAAATAGAGTTCTTTTAAAAATCATTTCATATCTCCTTTCAATAACCACTCAATCATTGGCAAGATAAAGATTTTTTTGCCATCTATCTCTAAAATCTCTTTTTCATCTCTAGTGATGAGATACGCTTCTTGAAGATGAAAGTACTCCATACCCTCTAAGAGACCATTTATCTCTCTTGTTTTTGTTTTTTCATCTTTTATCTCATAGCTAATATTCACAAGAATCTCTTTTTCATCTAGCTTGGCATAGAAGTCAACCTCTTGAGTCCCTTTGTAGTAGTAAATATTTTTTGTTTGTCGTCGCAAATGTAAAAAAGCGATGTTCTCATATAGCTTACTTTTATCTTCGCTTATAGCGTAGTCATACATCTTTTTAAAGCCATTATCAACTGCATAAATCTTTTTAGGATTTCTCTGCTCTTCTTTGATGGAATTTCTAAATATAGGCACGGTAAACAGTGCATAAGCATCTTCGAGATATGCCATATAGTTAAATATAGTATCTTTGCTCAGTTTAAATCCCTGTGATTTAAACTCATTGTAGAGCTTTGTAAAACTCAGAAGTGTTGCAACATTGGTAAAACAGTATTTATTGAGATGTTTTAGGAGTGATGTATTCACAATATTGTGACGTTCGGCAATATCTTTAAAAACTATAAGTTCAAGATAATCACTTAAGATTTTTCTTGTAATATAACTCTCTTCACCAATAGTCTCTGCAAATCCACCATCTATAATGTAAGACTCAAAAGAATTTTTTATAAAGCTAAGCGACTTTGAAGAGTGCAGGTTTATCTTGATGTTTTTAAAAGATAAATACTCTTCAAATGAGAATGGGAAAATCTCAAAACTTATGGTTCTGCCACGCAAGCTTGTCGCTATCTCTGTTGAGAGCAATTTTGCACTTGAACCTGTTATAAAGATAGCTATATCAAGAGTATCATAAACTCTACGAACATAAAGTTCCCACTCTTTTACTACTTGCACTTCATCTAAAAAAAGATATATCTTCTCATCTCTTTTATGAGGATAGAGTTCATAGTAAGCTTCTAAAATCAAGTCTAAATGCTCAAGCTTAAGTGGAAAGAGCCTATCATCCTCGAAATTAAGATAGATGATATTTTCTCTTGAAATATTTTCTCGCAGTTTATTGATAAGGTCAAAAAGAATAGAACTTTTACCACTTCTTCGTACACCGATAAGCGAGATGATTTTTTTGCTATCAAGTGGAATGGTATACGCACGTGGCAATATACCTTTTATATCTTTCTCTATGAAGTCAGTAATGATACGCTTAAACAGTTCTTTCATTTTCATCCTTTTAGATAAGGATGATTATATAACTTTTTATCCTTATAGTCAAGATATATTTTTAGTAACTCCCACCTTTAAGGTACTGATGAAGATTATACATGCAATTTTGCTATTGCTTTCCAATACTCTTCTAAATCCTCTTTAAGCATATCAGCAACCCACTCAGGCTCAATAACATAAAGATGCGGTATCCAGTATTTGATAATCGGCAATATCTCCATTTCATGCGTAACTTTTACAACAAACTCCATTGAACCGTCAGTATGTAATGATTCAATGGTTTGCGTAGGCAAGGGTCTTCGTTTGAAGAATTTTGCAGCCACTTCATTGGCTAATAATTTCACTTCAAAAGGATCTACATCATCTTGAAACCACACAGAGATTGAATCTTCAAGCAGTGTCTCCAATTCGTCATCGGTTTCAAAAAGCTTATTGGTTATTTTAGGGTTAGAGATATTTTTCAAATAATATTTTTTCAAGATATCTTTACGTATTGCAATAAGATACCAAAAGCCTTCAAAGTTAACTATCTTTAAAGGCTGAATCGTTGTTGTATATACAGCGTGTCTCTCATCATCATAGGAACACTTCACCTCTCTTTTCTCTTTGATAGCGGTTTCAAGTATTTGTATATCGGCGAACCTGTCACTAATATCTTCAATGTTTAGTTTTGCATAGATAGGGTTAAAGTCTTCGTTTTTGATTTTAGAAAGTAGTTTATGAGATTTCGTAGCGAATGTACCACCAATGCCTTCGGTTATCTTTTCAATAATATCTAAAACAATCTCATCCCCAATGGATTGAGTTTTTTCTAATCTAAATCCATCTTGCATTTTCCATTTTTTATTCTCTTGATAGATTGGAAAGGATACTAAACGCTCATTGAAGTCTCTTTGAATCGTTCTTTCACTGGTATTAAACTCTTCGGCTAGTTTTTTAACCGACAGAGCTTCACCATCATTTAGTTTCGAGAGTATCGTGGTTAGTCGTTTTAATATTTTGTCATAGTCGTGTTTATATGCCATTTTCACTTCTTTGATTTTTTATATTATAACCAGTTTGACATTTAGATGTCTGCTTTATCATCATAAACTCTTCTCACATATTGATACGTAATCTTAATGTCATACCAGAGGTAATCAATATTTAAAATATTTTCAAATGACAAGCCAATATGATGGTAAAGAGAATGTAATAACCAGCAGTGGGTTTGATTATGGAGTTTTAAGTTATCACATATGCTCATTGTAGTGTTGTGATTTAACCCATCACCAATATGGCAATTATGCTTTTGAATATTATCTGTCATATATAAAGCTTTTAAGTCTTTGAACCAAGTCACGACGGGTTCTTTATTTTTATAGTGTACACTAATTTCTACTTCAAGCTTATATCCACTGATCTTGTGTTTTTGATTAAGTACTTTTTTTATCGCTCTTTGATTCTCTTTAAGCCCTCTTTGTTTGATTTCAGATTCGATTATATTGAGTCTATTATTAAGCATAGCTATTGCTTTGACTTGTCTATCTTCTAATTTAATCATATTGGATATTCATAATAGTTTTATTCAATATATTTCCAAAGTCAGTTGCAAGAATAATTACCTTGACTTGATCAACTGAAAAACTTTTATCAATCGAAATTGAAAACATTATTTCTCCCTCTTCATTCATGCTTTCATGTATAAGATTTGTAGCCTCAAATGTTTCCATAAGTGGAAAATTTGGATGTACTTTTAAATGTATCCACACACTCATGGCGTAATCAAATTTTATCTCATCGAAGAATGGAAATTTTAATGCTGATTTCATGCTTTCATAAGCTGCATTTTCACCCACTCCTTCACTTACGCCTATAACGGCTAAACCCTTGCATCCCATAATAATTTTTAAATCAATATCATCTTCTATGTCTGATAAAAGTGCTTCACTAACACTCAATATAATCTCTAAAAAAATGCTATCAACTAATTCAAAACTATCTTTCATTCCAAGCTTATTATTTATCAGTGGAAGAAATTTGTCATTTGAAATAATCAACATTGAACCTACTTCTCTTCTAAGTTCTTGTATTCCATTTTCTGCTATTTTAAACCGACTCTCCCCTTCAAAGCTAAACGGTTTTGTAACAATTGGTATAGCTAATGCCCCGACTTCATTGGCAATTCTTGCTACAATAGGAGTAGCCCCCGTTCCTGTTCCTGCGCCAAAACCTGCCACAATAAATATTGTCTCAGCGCCTCTCAAAATACTTTTAATCTCTTCATAGCTTTCAAGTGCGGCACATCTACCAACACACGGGTTCATACAGGAACTAAAACCTTGGGTAAATTTGGCGCCAATCAGAATTTTTTCAACTTCTCTTGTCTTGGGTAAATGTTGAGCGTCAGTACTGATTGCGATTAATTTTAACTTTACGTCTTTACGGCTCATATATTCTACAATATTTACTCCGGCTCCCCCAATACCGACGACGACTATCTTTTTATCTGTCGCTGAGTGATTGATTTTTTTCATTATATTAGTTTTCTATCATACATCTTAGATGCAAGACCTAAAACTGAATTAGCCATGATGATGTTTACTGATTTTGAAACATTTAATGAGTTACCTAATACGAATACAATTTGATACTTTGGAAGCTTTTGAAAGTTTTCTTTTGGAAATTGAATGCTCATCTTTAAAACCTTATGTTGGTAGCTAAGATTATAAAGTAATGGTTTGACATCTTTGTGTCTGGTTATAGCTTCAATATTGGGATAAAGTAATCTCTTTTAGGGATATTTCTAAGTATATATCAAAACCATAACCTGCAATATAGCTACAATCTTTCTGTTGAGATAGACACTCATTGATATTCTCATATTCATGCATATTAATTGTGTCTGCATCAAGATTGTATTCACTAAAATTATCATACTCATAGTCTTCATCGTACTTAACAGATATTTTATCTATTGAATATTTTGAGCTATCAACATTAAATGATTCTCTCCCAGATATCAAGATACTATCATCTGTATAATCCAACAAATTATTATCTTCAAAGATATTAGGTACTAAGTGTGTAGGTATTGATAATTGACTCTCACCTAGTTTTACTATATCTAAGTTTTTATCAAAATAACTTTGTAATTCCATGATAACAGGTTCAACATTGATGGACTTGAAATCGACAAGATCAATAACTTTTAAATCTTCAAACCAAGTGTAATATATGAAATCAGTATTAATTTTTTTCATATATCTTCTAATTGTTGTCTAAGTCAACAAGAATCGATGTAATAATTTTCCATACATCACTAAATTCATGGTTAATATTGTTAAATTGATTCAAATCTTCAAACGAAACGAACGAATCGGATGTATCTTTTTTAAGCATATTATCAATAGCACTCTTATTCTTAGGTCCCCAATTTCTAGTTAATATTTTCTTTGGAGCTAGATAAATGAGTTTCATCTTTTTTATATTTTGAAAATCAGATTTAGTAATCTTCTCATCTATTATATTTTCTTTGAAGTCTTTATATTTAGCATTTTTTAAACTCTCTAGAAATTCATAAAGTTCGGTAGTGCTTTTATTATTTATAATATCTTTGTAGTACGTGTATTGCTCTAGTTTAAAAGAACTACTATCCGTTTTTAATTCCACAAAGTACAATACATTTGTTTCTTTATTAAGCACTAAGAAGTCTATGTTTTTAGAACGATGATTATGATCTTTATTACTCAATGGAAATTCAGGTGCTATTAATTTATAGGCTCCTTTATCAATTTTATTATTTTTTGCAAGTTCATCCATAAATCCTTCAATAAATATTTCTATAATTGGACTTATTTCTCTTTCAACTTGAACCTTGGGCATGTCTTGATTTTTTATTATTGATTCAACTAATGTTTTTACAAATTTCATTTCCATATTGTTTCCTAATTCATTTTTAAAAGGTTTATTGAGCATCTCAACTTGATAAGCCGTTAATTTATCATGATTAATGTCATAACTTTCATCATCCATCTTTATTGCTACATTGTTAAAATGCTTACTAAACTCTTCTTTGTGTGCTGTGTGAACTGGAATAAGTTTTTTAGGCCTCAATGAGCTTGCAAACTTTTTCAGTGCATCTAAATCTGCATGACCACTAGTGTGAGCATACACCCAATGATAATCATCTTGTAGTTTATTAA
Organism: Campylobacterota bacterium; assembly: GCA_034659135.1. Lineage (GTDB taxonomy): Bacteria > Campylobacterota > Campylobacteria > Campylobacterales > Sulfurimonadaceae > S010-53. The sequence continues at coordinate 2,697 of JAYEGP010000164.1, read as the reverse complement.
ACATCTTGACAGTTTTTGCATCGCTATACTCTTCTTCTAGGTAGCCTAACCATTGAGAGTATATTATATTTACATCATTCAAGCCAAGACTAGAGATAAATCTTGAAATATGCCAAGGGGATACTTTTAGTAAATAGCTTGAAGGACTCTCTTTAATAACACCTATATCAATTACATTCTCTTTTTTGAATAGCTTATATTTAAAGTCTTTGAAATACTCCTCATTATCTTTAATCTTTTTATAGTAATTTCCACCCAAATTTCTAATAACTTTTACATCACTCCAAAACATGTTAGGAACCCTGCTAGAAACTATCTTCATTTTTTCAAGTATCCAAGCAGTATATATATCAACTACAAATATCTTTCCAGCTCTCTTCGAAGCTTTATATGCTGAAATCATTGAGTCTATATTTTGAGAAGAGCCAATCATAAATGTTATTTGATGATATTGGCTAATTGTCTCATATATTTTATCTTCGACACTTTGCTCATTTGGAAACTCGTCATTGTTTCGTTGTAACATAGTTCCCTCCATTAGAAGTACATCAATATCTTTTAGATTTTCATCTTCTATCATCTTGTCAAAGAGCTTAGACTTTCTACCATTAGCGCGAAAGTCTCCACTATACAAGACTCTTTTATCATCTGCTTCAACTAAGAAAGCGTAAGCATCAGCTGCACTATGGTCCACAAGGTAAGGAGTGATTTCAAAATCACCTATTTCAAAAGTTTTCCATGCCTTAAAAATTTGAAAATTATTGTTCAACAATTTTCCACCAGTAAATATTTTGCTAGCATTCATAAGTTCAAGAGAAAGTTCTCCACAGTAGATTGGTATTTTTGAGTTTATGTTGACTATTTCACCAAAATGGTCTTGATGAGGATGTGATATTAAGATAGCATCTATAGTTTTAGTTATTTTAACTTGTATGCTATCTTTTTTTAGTGGTGTACCGTAATCGAGGAGTATCGTTGTATTTTCTGTTGAAAGTTCAATACAACTTCCCCCTATTTCATCGGTACCTTTATGAATGGTAATTGTCATATATACTCCAATGATAAATTAATTCATCTATAATAAAGACTATCATCATGTGATTAATAACTTTATTCTCATTATTCGCATCTACAACTCCTTGTATGTGTATAAAAAATTATAAAACATAAATTTGACATCTTTATGTCTGCTTATAAAAAGATTTACATTTTTCTATTATAAAATAATAGTTTTGTCCTCTACTTTATAGTTGTACTTAGTTTTTTGCATTTGAAATACTATTTATGTGTTCTAATATTTGAGCTTTTGTAAATAAGCAATCCTTATATAGTCTATAACCCATTAAACTTGAAATAGCAAATTTAATATCTAATGAGTCATAATCGATTTCTTTGATTGAATCAATCACATTAAACAAATTTTTACCATTCATTTTATAATCAGCTAGCAAAATAATAAACTTTGGTTTATCATTTTTAATATTTAATTCTTTATTGTTATGTTTATATTCAAAATTATATAAGCCTAAGTCCATTTTTTGTTTAAATATTTTTTTTGTATTTTTCTTTAGGGAGTCAAATTCGTTAGCATGATTACTAACAAATTTTTGAATATCACTAAGGTGTTTAATTAAGTCTGAATCACCTGAAACAGAACTTGTAGCATACTTTCCTTCAATAAATGCGAACTCTGTTTCTAGTGACTTCTGATTATTTTTGTTTAAAATTAAACCTAGTAAATCAATCTTTCCAATATAGTTATATTCTACATCTGTGATGATTATGTTGCCTTCTTTAATCTCTTTTTCATAGCTGTTAGACCTTACTGTAAGTTGCATAAAATCTCTTTCAGCAGCATTGTTTTTTCCATAATGAAAGTCTCTTGCTTGCTTAATTACAGGAACTTTTTTTATCCAATCTTGAATATCTTCTTTTGTTTTAATCTTATTTTCAAACTGAACAACAGGTTCTTCTCCAAAATATTTTGGATTTATAGTTGCATTGTAAGTATCTGTGTTCTGAACTAAATGGAGAATAACACCTCCCCGATAGTATATATCAATTGAATCACCTCTCATTTGTAAATCAATTGTTGAATCTTTAATTACTCTTTCTAATAAATTGATTAGTATTCCATGTTTGAGATCATTCATAAAATTATCATTTAAGCTTCTTTCCATTTTTACTCTCCTATTTCATTGCTGATTATTATACCACAGTTAGTAATAACCTTTGTGCGTCTATACCACCACACAATCCGTTCCAATCTTTTCAAAGACAGATGCTTCTACTCATTGAAATCGCTTGTCAGTTTTCATGTGCAGTCATTAGGCTATAATTCCCATTTTTTTATTGTTATCAACATTTTTAACGGCTATCTCATCTTCAAGTCTACGCATCAAATCCTTTACATGTAAAATAGGTCGAAATCTATTTTGTCTAGTAACTGCGGCAAAGTCTCCAGGTGTTAAATATCTTAAGTTCTCTACAGTGCTTTTAAATGAGATTGATGGTTTAGCTAACTTCAACGCTTTACAATAGGACAAGAACATATTCCATTTGTAGAAGCTTGTATATTTCACTTTATTCTTCCACTCGTTTCACTCCCAGCCTTCCACTTTTTTGAGTCCCAAACAAGCATATAGAATTGTATCATAATTGGGAGTGAGTGGAAGAATGGTTTTTGCTATTTCATTG
>JAYEGP010000163.1:0-13452 GCA_034659135.1 Campylobacterota bacterium | reverse complement strand
GGCTGCAATATGCGTTGTGAGGGATTTGGCTGTGTTGAAGTTGCTCCTGATGGCAGAGAGATCTTAGGCTGTGATACGGTTTATGCTGTGGATAAAAAGGCTTTTGGAGCTTCTTGGCAATCGCTTGAGACAACAGAGGAACTTATTGGAATCTTTGACTCTTATCAATTACCGAGTGATGTTGATATCGTTTTAACCGGTGGCGAACCGCTCTTGCATGCAGACAATCCAATACTGATAGCATTTTTAGAGTTTTTAATTTCGCGTCATCACTGTGTTACCTTTGAGACGAATGGTGCCGTCGCTGTTGATTTTGAGAGATATCCCGTCTATAAGTCCTGCATCTATGCGCTTTCTGTAAAACTCTCTAACAGTGGTGAAGCTTATGAAAAGCGGGTACGTCCTGAGATTTTTAATGCGATCATTGACAGTGCCGATGAGTCGTTTTTTAAGTTTACGGTAGATGAAGAGAGCCTAGTATCTGGACTTTCTACAGAGATTGAGACGGTTTTATCACTAGCACATAAAACCGAAGTGACCTGTATGCCAAAAGGTGGTTCCAAAGAAGAAGTTGAGGCCAATACCCAAGCCGTTATCGAGTACTGTAAACGCCAAGGATTTCGTTATAGTGATCGGCTTCATATACGAATTTGGGATCAAAATAAGGGTGTGTGATGATCATCAGAAAGCAGTTTAAATTCGAGAATGCCCATATTGTAAGAGGGTGTTCCTCAACACGATGTCGCTCTTCTTTGCATGGACACTCGTATATCATTGAAGTGTTGTTTGAATCCAATTTTCTTGATAAGGGTCAGATGGTTTATGATTTTGGTCTCATGAAACAGCATATTAAAGAACTCATTGACAGTTTTGATCATGCCATTACGATCTGGGATGGGGATGAAGATGAATACATCCTCGATATGAAAAAACACTCAGAGCGTTGGGTACAACTCCCTGTATCTCCTTCAGCCGAACAGTTTTCTCGTGTTATTTTTATCTTAGTGGATGCATTGATGCAGTTGACAACAACGATTAATGGTGAAAAAGAGGTGAGGCTTCATAGTGTCATCGTTCATGAAACAGCTACGGGATACGCGCAAGGTTTTCGTGAAGATGCCTACTCAAAATTTATGGGTGACATTTCCTTGGACAGTATTGTGTTTAGTGATGAAGTGATGAACGCTTGGAGTGATAGCAGCTTATTCGAGAAGATAAAAGCCAAAAAAGCTTTTATTAATGAAGCGAGTGTTTAGAGGCTGATTAAAGACTCTTGATCTTTACATGTAAAGCTAAATTGTGTGGAGATCATCTTTACGATAGCATCTTGTTTTAACTCATTGACACGCTCATCAAGCATAATCCAACCGTTACATTTAGCAAGCGGTGAGACCATGCCTGGAGCAAATTTTTCAGCAGGGGTAAAACACCGTCCATCATATAATCCAGGGATTAAAGTTCGACGACCAGGTTTGATCTTGTAATCTTCACTCATCTTTACATGTAAGGGTTTGAGGTATTTCTCTCTATCGCCACTCAGTGCTAAGATAATACTCTGCGCAAAGAGTTCAAAGTTCATACTTGCGGCAAGTGGGTTACCCGGAAGATTGATGACAAAACTTTCATTAATATGACCAAAGGTGGTCGGTTTTCCTGGCTTGATGGCGACCTTATCAAAGAGGACTTCAAATCCAAAGGCATTAAACGCCTCTTTTGTAAAGTCGGCATCACCAACACTTACCCCACCTGAGGTAATGATAAGATCGGCATCCCTTGAAGCTAGGATATGCTCTTCAATACTTTTGAGTGAATCCATAGCGGTACCAATAAAACGGACATCACAGCCTAGTTCCTCTGCTCGGGCATAAAAAGTAGGGCTGTTCGTGTTATAAAGTTGATGGGATTCAAGTGTTTCATGATACATCTTCAGTTCACTACCTGAGGCGAAAACAGCTACTTTTGGTTTTTGGTGAACATGGATATGAGAGATGCCCTGTGATGCTAGAAGGGTGATCTGATGGGCATGGAGTCTTGTTCCAGCTGTTAAGAGGAGCTCTCCACTTATAATATCTTCACCACAGCGTCTGATGTGCTGGGCTTCACGAATCTCTCTGGGCAAGATGACCCCGTGCTTACCCTCAGTAGTATCTTCTTGAGGGACAACAGCGTCACACCCTGTCGGAATTTTTGCTCCCGTCATGATTTTCATACAGTGGCCTGATGAGATTTTTTGATCCTCAATATCGCCAGCAAAAATGGTGTGTTGGACTTTAGTGTCTTTTCCGACATCTCTGTTGGTGATGGCGTAACCATCCATCGCAGAGTTATCAAAAGGAGGTAGATTGTGAGTGGCGGTGACATCTTGAGCGATGACACGATTGATAGCATTTTCAATGGCAATACACTCTAAAGCTTTAGCACTAACATGCTGATATATGAGATCTAAACCCTCTTCAACACTAACAACCATGTATAACTCCTTAGGGGGTAGCTAATTTTAATAGGTCATTATAGGCAAGGTCTGGTAAAATTCTCTTTATGAATGAAATGTATACAATGAGTGTTGATATCCACATGATGGGTGTCGTAATGATGATGGCGGTGATTCTAGGAAATCTTTTACATGTAACGATGGCAGATGATATTAGGATTTATGCGAAAAAGATGCGGCAGATCATGCCGATTATCTCTTCGTTGATGTTTTTACTTCTCTTTACGGGTACTGTGATGATGGCAGCAAAACATTTAGACTTTACGATAGAAAACATTATTATGATTGTTTTTAATATTTTCTTGATTATTTTAGAGACTAAGCGCTATATGAGTTTAAAACATTGTAATCCCAACAAAGAGAATGTTTTTGAAAATTATAAAATCAAAGCCACAAAGATTTTATGGATTGAATTGTTAGGAACTTTAGTGATCTCTATCTGGATGTGGATGGTATGATCTTTAGCTTTCACGATGAGGCGGGAGCAGGTGAACTTATACTCAAAGGTGAAAACTATAAGTATCTTATAAAAGTGCGTCGTCATCAACTTGGTGACATGATCGCCTTGCGTCAACGTGAAAATTCAGAAATTCTTTATCGTTATCAACTTAAAAGTATCGATGGGCGTAAGGCACTCTTAGGTTTAAACAGCAGTGAACTTTATCCCGTCAAGGCAGAAAAAGAGCTTCATATCGGCTGGTGTGTTATTGATCCTAAATCGATTGAAAAGGTGCTGCCTCAGCTAAATGAGGCCGGAGTGCATCAGATCACTTTTATTACATGTAAGCGCTCTCAAAAGAATTTTAAACTTGATTTTGAGCGGTTTGAGCGTATTTTAGAGACCTCTTCACAGCAGTGTGGACGTTCTCAAAAGATGCTATTTCAAAGCAGTGATAGTGTTAGTGATTTTTTGATTGACTATCCTCAGAGCGCTATCTTTGATTTTGGTGGATCAGCGATGAAGAGTTCTGAGCACATTGATACGGTTTTAGTGGGTTGTGAAGGGGGATTTAGTGAAGAAGAGCGTCAACTCTTTGATACCAATTTTCTCTTTAGCTTTAAATCACCGATGGTTTTACGCTCTGAGAGCGCCGTTGTCGCCATCTCTGTCATAATTCTGATATAATTAAAAACATACTCAACTTTTAAATGGACTTATTATGTTAAGACATCCTAAAACCTATAAACTTGCTACCATGTTCTCGATTATGTTCTCTGTCGCTTTTATTGCAATTTCTAGCGGTTTTTATTGGTATGACTATAAAACGCAAAAAGATACACTCGATCAAAATATCCACTCCAAGGCAGAATCAATTTTGGATTTTGCCGGAGCCTTACTTGAATCACGTAATGAGAAGTTTTTTAGTGGTGAATCCATGGAAATACCCCAAAACATTCAAAATGAGGTCTTTGAGCGTTTTACTAAAATCTCAGATGGGAAGGTCTTTTATAAAGAAGCATCCAATGATCCTGTCACGGCGGCCAATAAAGCAAAACCTTATGAAAGTGATTTGATCGATTTCTTTAAAAACAATCGTGATGTCAAGCAGGCAGAACGTATCGTCGAGGATGAGGGCAAATCGTATTATCTGATGGCACGACCGATGATTAGTGAAGAGCGCTGCATTATGTGTCACCCTACCTGGGCACCCGATAATGTTATTGCCATTGAAAATGTACGTATCGATATGGTGGATTATGAAGAAGCCCTCTCTAGCGGTATTATCTTAACCTTGATTACGGCTTTTATCAATATTGTCATGATTCTTCTTTTGACCCATTACATCTTTACGCATCATGTAGTTTCACGTATTCAAAAGGTTCTTGAAGTGATCTTTAGGGTGGAGAAAGGTCAATTTGTCATTGATGATCTTATTAAAGATGAGCCGATAGCCAAAGGGAGTACCCAAAACGAGATTGATCGTCTCTTTAGACATCTTGATCGTATGGTCAATACCTTACGTCCTGTTATTAAAAATGTTGTGGATGAGAGTAAGTCTATGGCTTTTGAGGCAAGTTATGGCTATGTTAAGATTGATCAGACCCATGAGCATGTTAGACGTCAAAATGAAGATTTGCAACACTCTCAAAAGAGTATTCAACAGGTATTGAATTTGAATAATGAGATGGGTGAAAAGATGCAGATGCTGCTTGAGGGATCATCACGCTCCATTGAACATATCACTACAGGTCAAGAGGTTCTCAACTCTAATCTTAAAGAGAGTGAAGATGCTTCTGTCGCGATGGAAGATACGGTGCGTTCGATCTCTGAGCTTCGTACCTTCTCTAATGAGATTTCAAAAACGATGGAAGTGATTATGGATATTGCCGATGAGACGAATCTTATCGCACTCAATGCCGCTATTGAAGCAGCGCGCGCGGGAGAGCATGGACGCGGTTTTGCGGTTGTTGCGGAGAAGATACGTGAACTTGCAGAAGTCTCACTCAATAATGCCCAAACCATAGGCAGTGTCTTGAAAAAGATTCATGACCATATCGATTCAGTCACAAAAAATGCAGAGCAAGCCAAAGATGTTATGGGTGCCTTAGGGACTTCATCTCAAGAGCTTAATGAACGTTTTGTGGATATTAAAGGAAGCATGACGATGACTACTGATGTTTTACATGTTTTTCAAGAGCAGTTTCATAAAGAGACCGATGAGTTGAAAAGTGTTGGTGAGGCATTGGTGAGTGTACAAGATTCTAGTCAGGTGCTTGTTGTAAATGCCAATAACTCCAAAGATATTATGAGTATCTTAGTGGAAAAAAGTGGTGAGTTGAAATCCTTGGCAGATGGATTTGAAGTGGTCTTAAATAATAGAGCGATTAACCGTACTATTATCACACCACCGATTCATGCTCATATAAAAAATAGTGCTAAAAATAGAGAACTCGGTGTTTATCTTTTTGATAATTCTGCTGAGGGTATCTCTTTTTATGCCGCTGAAGATGCCTTGAGTTTTAATCTGAAAATTGGAGATCATGGGGTCTTAGATTGCGACACTCCTATTGATGGTCTGAGTCAGATAAGCTATGAAATCGTTTACATCAGTGATCAGGTTCTTGAAGGCGTTTTCTTTTATGGCGCAAAAAAGTTGTAAAAGATTCTTTTTTCTGCTAAAATTTCGTTCTTAAACAATCCGCACCCGTACGGATTTAAAAAATATACCGATCTCACGTACATGACGTGGTTCAAAAGGCTAAGATAAATGAAATCAGAAATCCACCCAACTAACATTGCATGTCAAGTCACATGTGCATGTGGTAACAGTTTTGAAATTAAATCAACGAAAGACACCATGCGTGTTGACATCTGTAATGAGTGCCACCCATTCTTTACCGGTTCTGAAAAAGTAGTCGATACTGCTGGACGTATTGAGAAATTCAATAAACGTTACAACCGCGGCTAATATCGCTTAAAAGGAGAGTAAAATGCTTACTCTCGTTCCCACTCCTATCGGCAATATCGCCGATACCTCTTTACGTACCCTCGAAGTTTTTTCTCAAGCCGATGTTATTTTATGCGAAGATACTCGTGTTACCAAGAAATTAATAACACTTTTAAGTGATCGATACGCTTTACATGTAAAAGAGCCACGATTTATCTCTCTGCACTCTCATAATGAACATGCCTTTATAAAAAATTTAGAAGCAGGCTTTTTTGATCAAAATGTGATCTATGCGAGTGATGCGGGAATGCCGGGGATCAGTGATCCCGGTCAGGCACTGATACGTTACTGTATCGATAAGAGACTTGAGTATGATGTGCTTCCCGGTGCGAATGCTGTATTGACTGCTTTTGTGGCGAGTGGTTTTGTGACAACTCAGATGCTTTTTTATGGTTTTTTGCCTCACAAAGGCGGTGAGCGCAATGCGGCTTTGCAAGGGGCACTTTTTAACGGCTTTACCACGGTTCTATATGAGTCTCCCCACCGTTTGATGAAACTGCTTGATGCCTTACATGTAAGCGCACCTAAGCGTAAGATCTTTCTTGCTAAAGAGTTGAGTAAGCGCTATCAGAAGTATTATTATGGTGTAGCACAGGAGTTAATAGCGCAACTTGATGGAACGATTAAAGGGGAGTGGGTTGTTGTGATTGAAGCGGGTGAAGTGCACCATAGCACGATTAGTGAAGCCGATATCTTGAGCTTAGATATGAGCAAAAAAACAGCTTCAAAGCTAATTGCAAAAATAACAGGTGAAAATCCTAAGGCGTGTTATACGCGCCTAATTGATAATGAGGTAGAATAAGCACCATGTTAGTATATGGAAAACAGAGTGTCTATTACGTGATAGAGCACCATCAAAAAAAAATTGAAACGCTTTATTTAGCCAAAGATCTGGATAAAAAAGAGTATTCGCGTCTGATGAAACTAGGCTTTGAGATCAAACGTATTCCAGAAAATGCAGCCCAATCTATGAGTAAAAGCGGAAACCATCAAGGCTTTTTAGCCGATATTGAACCCATTGCTCGTATTGGTATTTCTGATTTGAAAGAGCCAGAGTTTGTTGTGATTTTAAGTGCTCTGACGGATGTGGGCAATATTGGAGCTATTGTACGAAGCGCTTATGCCTTAGGTGTGGATGCTATTATCGTTACAGGACTTAAATCTTTGAACTTTGAAACGATAGCACGTACGAGTTCAGGCGCTTTGTTTGATATGCCTCTTGTGGTTGAAACTAATATTCATGATGTTATTAATGATCTCAAAACACAAGGTTTCTCTCTGTATGGAGCGGTCTTAGAAGGTGAAGATATTAGAGGCTTACATGTAAAAGGAAAACGCGCTCTGATTTTAGGAAGCGAAGGCGAAGGCTTAAGTGCACGTGTCGTAAAAAAACTTGATCATAAGATTAAAATTTCGATGCAGCATGGGTTTGATTCACTTAACGTCAGTGCTGCGGGTGCTATTTTAATGGACAGGATGCGAAATGAGTGATATTTTAGAACCTATCAAAGCTTATGATATTGAAACCTTGCACCACCGTACAAGAATTGCACCACCTAATCTTAAAGCACTTTTGGAACATGACTTTTCTAAGTTTACTAAAGTACAGTTTTTAGGTTTTGTATCGATTTTAGAACGAGAGTTTACTGTCGATTTAAGTGCATACAAAGAGGAGTTTTTTACTGCTTCTGGTTCAGTATATGAAGCGACTCCAGAGGCTAAAGATTTTGTGAGTGAAAAAGAGCTAAAAGTTCACAGTAAACTTCCAAAAACCGTTTTAACTGTTTTAGTATTGCTAGGAATCGTTTTTCTTGCTTATAAAGTATTAACACCTCCACAAGAGCATACCCCCATAGTCTTAAATGATACCGCAATCATAGAAGCCAAAGAGAAGCTTATTAAAGTGGAACAAGAAGAGCTCTTAGTTAAAGAGATCGAAGCTAATGTGAGTCTCGAAGCTAATCAAAGTGTTGCGCTTATAGAAGAGGTCGTAGTTCCTAAAATCATGATACTTCCTAAACGTCGTGTCTGGATGGGGCTTATTGACATGCAAACCGGCGAAAAGATTCAAGATGTTATTGATATTGCCTATGAGGTCAACAGTTCAAAATCTTGGTTAATGGTCTTTGGACATGGATATATTGACATTGAGTTTGATAAAGAGTTATTTGAATACAGCAGCCGTAAAAAACTTTGGTTTATCTATGAAGATGGACAACTTCAAAAAATTGATAAACAAGAGTTTAGAAAGAGTAATGGTGGCAAAGCGTGGTAAAACTCCTTGTTCTCTTTGTCATTATAGTCTCTGTCTCTTTTGCAGACAGTGTGCTACATGATAAGATAAAAGGATTTATTGGAGAAGAGCGTTATCAAAAAAACCGAAGCTTCATTGAGATTATTTTTAAAGATGCGCCTTCGTTTTATCATAATGAACATTTAAATGTTGTTGAAGTCATTGAAACGCTTAAAGCGAATGGTCTACTAAAACTCTATTTTAAAGAGCCAAAGCACTTAGAACTAAGATTTCATACCAATGGAACACCTCTTTTCTTTGTAACATTAATGGGAGATGCGCTACGCTCAATTGGTTATTATCGCTATTTAACTCAGTACTCTAAAAGTGATAGTAGTGGTTTTGTCTGGCAGATAGGCTTAACATCAGAGTATATGACTGATCCGACGGTCCTGCGTAGAGAACTGCTAAAACGTGGTTGTGATATTACTGATATTGAGCGTCAAAGTGATACTTTGTGGGACTATACAATAGATATGGCTCAAGCACATCTTGATGTGGATCGTATCGCCCCAGAAGAGCAACTATTTTTAAAGCGTTCTCTAACACCACATTGGGTTAATATCTCATCTGTTAATAAACTTAAGCTGACAAGCTTAGGATCTAATAGTTGGTACCCTTACATCGCTTTTTTTGATGCAAAATTGCATCTTTTAAAGGTCTATAAGCGTGATAAAAAGACGTGGCAGATAAAAATTAATATGCCAGATGATGCGATCTATGCAAAAATAGGTGATCTTTATAATTTAAAAAATATTAAAGATGGATTAGAGGCCGAAGCTCTGGGTGAAAAGTGATTTATTTTAGTAATATGCTAAAATGCCACTTATAATTTTCAATAGGTAAAAAAATGTTTGATGAAATAGAATTTGATCGTATTAAAAGACTTCCGAAGTATGTATTTGCTGAGGTTAATGAACTTAAAATGGCTGAGCGCCGCAATGGTGCTGATGTTATTGATTTTAGTATGGGTAATCCTGATGGCGATACCCCTGAGCATATTCGTGAAAAACTTATTGAATCAGCTCAGAAAACTAAAACACATGGCTATTCTGTTTCAAAAGGAATTCCAAAGCTCTTGCTTGCTATCTCGGATTGGTACAAACGTCGTTATGATGCTGATCTCGATCCCATGACAGAATGTGTAGCAACAATGGGTTCCAAAGAGGGTTACTCCCATTTGGCCTACGCTATTACCAATCCAGGTGATGTCGCTGTTGTCCCTGATCCAACCTATCCCATTCACTCCTATGCTTTTATCTTAGCGGGTGGAAATGTTCAGAAGATGGAACTACCTTTTGATGAGGATTATAATGTCATTGAAGATCAGTTTTTTATCAATTTAGATCACGCCTTTAAAGACTCCTTTCCAAAACCAAAATATGTTGTTGTGAATTTTCCACATAACCCTTCAACAGCAACCGTAACGCCAGAGTTTTATGAGCGTCTTGTTGCTCTAGCAAAAAAAGAGCGTTTTTATATCATCTCTGATATCGCTTATGGTGATATTACTTTTGATGGCTATAAAACGCCTTCAATCATGTCAGTTCCAGGTGCTAAAGATGTTGCAGTTGAGAGTTTTACCCTGTCAAAAAGTTACAATATGGCGGGTTGGCGTGTCGGTTTTTTTGTAGGGAATAAAAAACTTATCGGTGCGCTACAAAAAATTAAATCGTGGTTAGATTACGGTATGTTCACACCGATACAAGTTGCTGCAACCGTTGCGCTGAATGGAGATCAGCAGTGTGTTCAAGATATTACTGATAAGTATGATCATCGACAAGATGTTCTGATTGAAGCGTTTGAACGTGCAGGTTGGAGTATCCGTCGCAATAAGGCTTCGATGTTCTGTTGGGCAAAAATTCCCGATTGTGTACAACATTTGGGTTCTTTGGAATTTTCAAAGCGTCTTTTGGTTGAAGCGCAAGTTGCCGTTGCACCGGGAATTGGTTTTGGAGATTATGGTGAAGGTTATGTCCGTATCGCTTTGATTGAAAATGATCTTCGTATTCGTCAAGCGGCTAAAAATATCAAACGCTTTTTGAGTCAGTTTGAAGAGACTAAGGAATGCAAGTGATTAAAGTTGGTGTTATAGGTGTTGGAACGGTTGGAACCTCAGTAGTTGAAATTTTAAGAGACAACGCAGATATTATCCAAGCACGTGCAGGTGCTGAAATTGTTGTTAAAAGTGGCGTGGTTCGTAATCTAAATAAAGATCGTGGTCTTGATATCTCTTTGTCTGCAGATCCTGAAGACATTGTTAATGATCCTGAAATTGACATTGTTGTTGAACTTATGGGTGGTGTTGAAGAGCCTTTTGAGATTGTAAAAAAAGCCTTACAAAATGGAAAAGCAGTAGTAACGGCGAACAAAGCACTGTTAGCGTATCACCGCTATGAACTTCAAGATATCGCAAAAGATATTGCCTTTGAATATGAAGCGAGTGTTGCGGGGGGTATCCCGATTATTAATGCACTACGTGATGGTCTTTCAGCCAATCATATTGAGTCCATCATGGGTATCATGAATGGTACATGTAACTATATGATGACAAAGATGATGAACGAAGGTGTCGATTTTGATGCGATTTTGCAAGAGTCACAAGACCTTGGCTATGCTGAAGCCGATCCGACGTTTGACATTGGAGGATTTGACGCAGCGCATAAACTACTTATCTTAGCTTCAATCGCTTATGGTATTGATGCAAAACCAGAAGATATTCTGATTGAAGGCATACAAAACGTTACTCAAGATGATATCGCTTTTGCTAAAGAGTTCGGTTATCAAGTTAAACTTCTGGGTATCGCCAAACGCTCTGGCGATGAAGTAGAACTTCGTGTTCATGCTGCGCTCATTGATGCTAATGAGATGCTAGCAAAAATTGATGGTGTTATGAACGGTGTCAGTGTCGTGGGTGATAAAGTGGGCGAAACGCTCTATTATGGTCCGGGTGCTGGTGGTGATGCTACAGCAAGTGCCGTAGTTGCCAATATCATTGATATTGCACGTTCAGGTAAAAGCCGTCCGATGTTAGGTTTTGATCGCCCATTAGAGCATGGACTGAAACTTAAAAATAGAGACACCATAGCGTCAAAATATTATCTGCGTGTGAAAGTTTCAGACGAACCGGGTGTTTTAGCACAAATTAGTAAACTTTTCGAAGAGAACAGTATCTCCATAGCAGCCATGATACAAAAAAATATTGACGCAGAATATGCTAATTTACTCTTTTCAACACATCTAGCTCTTGAGCTTGATATTCAAAATGTTTTAACACAGATTGAAACCTTAGATTTTGTAGCCCAAATGCCAGTTATGATTCGAATTATCTAAATTTTGAAAGAGAGAAGTGTTCCTCATACGGGATACTCTTGATCTTTTTATACTTTTTACTTCTACTTAATAAAAATTTAACTTATCTTTAGCTATTATACGCTTCCGTTTTGTATTATTTGGACATTTATTTGAATGTTTGTAAATATTTTTAGAATATCTACAAGTATTGGTTGGGTACAACCAACCTACATGTAAAACATTGCGAAGCTATTATTTTGGAGCTTACCATGAAAGTACGTTCTTCCGTTAAGAAGATGTGTGATGACTGTAAAGTCGTTAAGCGTAAAGGTATTGTAAGAGTAATCTGCAAAAACCCTAAACATAAACAGAGACAAGGATAAGCATGGCACGTATCGCCGGTGTAGACTTACCTAAGAAAAAACGTGTGGAGTATGGTCTAACATACGTCTACGGAATTGGTCTTCATACATCACGTATGATTCTAGATGCTATTGGCATCGATTATAACAAGCGTGTTCACGAATTAAGTGAAAGCGATGTTGCAGCAATTACAAAAGAGATTCGTGCTACTCATATGGTAGAGGGTGATCTTCGAAAAAAAGTTGCTATGGATATTAAATCGTTGATGGATCTTGGTTCGTACCGTGGTCTTCGTCATCGAAAAGGTCTACCATGTCGTGGTCAAAAAACGAAGACAAATGCGCGTACTCGTAAGGGTAAACGTAAAACTGTCGGCGCAGCAGCTTAAGGAGTAACGAATGGCAAAAAGAAAAGTAACTCGTAAAAAAGTTGTCAAGAAAAATATCGCTCGCGGTATCGTTCATATCGCTGCTTCATTTAACAATACATTAGTAACGATTACTGATGAGATGGGTAACATGATCGCATGGAGCTCTGCTGGTAGCCTTGGTTTCAAGGGTTCTAAAAAATCTACCCCGTTTGCAGCGCAAGCAGCAGTAGAAGATGCAGTAGCTAAAGCTCAGGTTCATGGCATTAAAGAACTTGGTATTAAAGTTCAAGGTCCTGGTTCAGGTCGTGAAACAGCAGTCAAAGCTGTAGGTGCTATCGAAGGTATTCGTGTAACATTCATGAAAGATGTCACTCCATTACCACATAACGGTTGTCGCGCACCTAAGCGTCGTAGAGTTTAAGGAGATTACTGATGGCAAGATATAGAGGTCCAGTAGAAAAAATTGAGCGAAGATTCGGTGTAAGCCTTAACCTTAAAGGTGAGCGTCGTTTAGCAGGAAAATCTGCATTAGAAAAACGTCCTTACGGTCCAGGTCAACATGGTCAGCGTCGTAAAAAAGTATCAGAGTATGGTCTTCAGCTTAATGAAAAGCAGAAAGCCAAATTCATGTATGGTGTATCTGAAAAACAGATGCGTGCACTCTTTGGAGAAGCAAAACGTCGTACAGGAAATACAGGTACAAACCTTATTACATTGATTGAGCAACGTCTTGATAATGTTGTTTACCGTATGGGATTTGCATCAACACGTCGTTTCGCACGTCAGTTGGTTAATCATGGTCACATCCTTGTTGATGGTAAAAAAGTGGATATCGCTTCTTATCGTGTAAAAACAGGACAAAAAATCGAGATTGCAACAAAAAGTAAAACAAATGTTCAAGTGGTTCGCGCGATTGAACTTACAAACCAAACGGGTTTGGCACCATGGGTAGATATTGATGCTGAAAAAGTGTTTGGAATTTTTACACGTCTTCCAGAGCGTGAAGAAGTTGTTATCCCAGTTGAAGAACGTCTAATCGTTGAGCTTTACTCGAAATAATCATTAAAAGGCACTGACGCATGAATAAAATAAAAACATCGCCGCTTCTCCCACAAGAGTTTGTTGTTGAGCAGATCAGCGAAAATGAAGCGAATATTGTCGCTTTCCCATTTGAAATGGGTTTCGCTGTATC
>JAYEGP010000162.1:0-2790 GCA_034659135.1 Campylobacterota bacterium | reverse complement strand
CAAAGTCAAAGGGAGCTATGATCTCTTTACATGTAAAAGTAGTTTGGCTACCTTTTTTAAAGAGCAGTGATGCATAGGCTTCACTATCAACAACTTCACCCTTATCAATACCAAGCTGTGTCAAAAACCGTGAGGGTATGGCATCATCACTCTCTACGTACGAGATAGCAACCGCTTGCGCCCGAGAAATCAGCATATGATAATAGTGCTTCTGTAAGGCTTCTCGATCTTTTTGAGTTGGCAAGCCACTGTTTTGTCGAATGGCACTGTTTAAAAAAAGATCTTTTTCACTGCTACGGGGAACATACGCTTCGTTAAAATCAATGATGACAACTCCATCAAAACTCACACCACGACTCTCCAAAAGTCCCATGACGGTAATCTTGCCACCACCCACATCATCAAGTGTCAGTGTGCGAATACGTTCGATAAAGATATGCAGCACCTGCTTCATACTTAAACCAATCAGGTGCTCATGTAAATTCTCAAATTGGTAACACTCATGAACGATAAGCTCTCTAATATTTTTATCTTCATCTTCTAAAATATGATCTATTAAAAGATCAAAATTTTCTTTTGTATAGCGCTCATGATAAAAAGGACGCAAGAGCTCAAATGAGTCACTTCCTAAACGATTGATACGTACGCTATTTTGAATACTAAGTGTATCGAGACCCTGTATGCTTGCGTGGAGTTTTTTGTAAAAATCACTTTGCGTAAATGCTCTTCCCATCGCAAAGTTAAAGTTAGATTCACTATCAAACAGTCGTATCTGAGATGCAA
This sequence comes from Campylobacterota bacterium, assembly GCA_034659135.1. Lineage (GTDB taxonomy): Bacteria > Campylobacterota > Campylobacteria > Campylobacterales > Sulfurimonadaceae > S010-53. Next base: position 2,007 of record JAYEGP010000162.1, on the reverse strand, counting down.
AGTTTTCGTCAGGAACAATCACTGCGATTTTTTCAGGATCCATACCAGAATCCACCATGAGATAAACCTGTTCTTTAATAAATGCAATCTGTTCTAAACGCTCAGAAAACTGTTTACATGTAATCTTTTTTTGCTCTTGCAGTGGCCTTACATGTAAAGACTTTCTATCTCTTATCTCTAAATGATAGTAGTGACCTTCATGGAGTTCAAACCCTAAATCATTTAACTTCTGAGTCATCTTATCATTATATGGCGTCGCAAAAAATTCAAGCTCCACATTGACTGCCTGACTACACGCTAGCAAAACACTCATTTCAAAATTGCTCAAGTAACCCTCAAGGACTAATCTTAGCTTCTCAAAACGTTTTAAATAATCTAAATTTAGCTCATAATCTTTTTTCAAAAAGATAGGGTCAATAACTTTTTCTCGTTGACATATCTTCTCATAACGTTTATAAAGCTCACCCAGAACATGCAGATGCTCCTCGTAATCTCCATAGGTATCTGACAGTTCTAAAGTATTTATATCCACTTCTTCTCCGCTAAGCTCTTCTAAAAATCGAAAAATATAAGAGCTGTTTTGCGTAAAGGTAAAAAAGTTACGCTCGATCTCAAGTGAGGCAAAGTTTTTAAATTCACTCGCTTCTAAAAGTAGCAAATTACGTCGATCACTATCTAAATTAATGGCATTGGGGACACGAAGAAGTCGATTTAAAAACTCTCCCATTGTGATAGTAGGATTTAAAAAAGTGTTACGTTCTTTATCTGCGAGAATACGGTGGCGAATAGAGCGTGAGGAGGGCAGAATAGTCAGTTGATTCTGCATCCGTCCTCTTTTAATTAATATTCAAATGTCTGTGGATAACGTGTGTCAGCTTTAAGATTTAAAAATCGTAAATGATCATCAATGCTGATAGAAGCAATGATATTCCATCGACCCTCTTTAGGAAGAGTCACAGACTCAAAACTGTAAACGCCATCTTGCACTTTAGGATTTTCTAAAACGATGTCATAATCATTTTGATCCGGGCGAGTTATCATCGCTTTCACAACAGCGTTATCTATGGATTTGCCATTTTTTTGAATCAATTTATATTTAACTTGTGTGCTTTCGACAGAAATAGGATCACTGACAAAAGTAAGATCATACTCTTTATCAAAGGCAATCTTCTTTTCAATAATTTCATTCACATTTTTATCATACTCATGATAATTCAGTAAATTTCTATCACTTGGCTCAATTGGATAATCTAATGAAACGGCAATCGTTCCAAAAATCAATCCAATAATAAGTACAAATGACAGCGCTATACCATACGGCCAGCGTAGTGCTTTAGGGTCTTTCATTGTTTCGCTTTCTCATTACATATTTCCGTTTTATAAACAGATACAGAGCATACAGTATCATTCCATAAAATACAATTCGTAAAACCATAAAGACCTCTTTATTGGCATTACCTGGAACTGTAGTTAATTCAATATTTTTACTTGTTGCAATTTGATCTGCTAAATCTGTATAGCCATTTTGTATGGCTGCTCCAAACTTCTCAGCAGTGGTTGCATCTTTTGCTTTCATGGTCAAAATTGGCAATATTGTACCACTATTTGGCATAGGACTAAGAACCTGATCCTTATCAAAAAGATTATAAAGTTCTTGTGGACGCGCCATAATATCAATCTGTTTATCAAACTCTGAAAGGACTAAAAGTACCGCTGGTTCTTGAAGTTCTTGCATAATTTTCTTCTCATAATCGACAATACTCATACCAACCGGCAACTCTTTCAATGCCACTACATAAAGTCCTATGCCACTTTTTTCTTTTAACTCTTTACCAATGGCATTGACTTCAGTATTGACATAATCGAGAAAAACTACTTCATCTTTGTGAATATAACTAACAAATTCTGGTGTACTTTTCAATCTTATATCTTTAGATTTTGCGATTTGACCCGCTAAATCGATATAGGCACTTTTAACGGCGTTTCCTACATTTTCGGCTTCAGACA
>JAYEGP010000161.1:0-2802 GCA_034659135.1 Campylobacterota bacterium | reverse complement strand
TTAAGAGAAGCATTAATATAAAAACCCAAATAGCCAAAGAGGAATGCTATTTTTACCACCAATTTCAAAAGTGTATTTTTCATCGACTAAAAAATCACCTTGCTTTGGATTTTGCTCTAATACTTGCAAATATATTTCCCATACTTCATTATGTATATTCGATTAAGCATAAATATACCATATTGTTTTTTACAACATACTTATTAAACTCATCTCTGTAGATTTTCTCCACTGTCTTTTATTTTGTTAATAATCCTTCCAGCATCGTGTGAAAATATTGACAAACAATATAATAAGCAATATAATAAATAATATAAAGGAGCGCTTATGTATAAAACAGTAAAACCAAGTACTTTTACACTACCTATAGAACTGTTATCAAATTTAGATGCCTTATCGAAAGAACTTGGTAAAAAAAAGACTACTATAGTTTCAGAAGCACTAGAGATGTATATGGATTATCAAGATCTACAACTAGCACAAAAAAGATTGGAGAATAGTGAAGGTACCCTTACGCATGACGAACTTTTAAAAGAACTCGATATTTAAATGTACCAAATTGTTTATGAAAAATCTGCTATTAAGGATTTTAAAAAAATAGACAAAGCTTATTTGAAATTTTTAACAAATTCTTTACTTATATTTGCGACTAACTTTTCAAATGAATATGAGAAAGAGCTATTCAAAACAGGGAAGATTAAAAAACTTCAAGCCCAAAAAGATGAGCTGTATAGATTAAAACTAAGAGGCTATAGAGTCATATATAAAAAAGAGGAAGATAAGCTAATCATCTTAATCCTTACTGTCAAAACGAGAGAAAATTCATATAAAAAGTAGTTGAAAGTTTAATTATCGTACGATATTTTAAGCTCATCTCTATATTCCCACACTTTTTTAAATGCTGCTACAACATCATCCATATCAGACTTTTTCATCCCTGGCCTCATAAATTCATGGGTAACAAGCTTATTGAAATGCATATCTTCAACTACGAGACATTGTACCTTTGTGTAGTTAACATCACTTAGATTAAAAGGATAATCTCCAAAAGCAACACGTTCTTGATAGATCGGAAGCTTGTATAGAGGTGTGACATAACCGTAAGAGAGTAGCACTTCACTCTCTTCACGTAAGAGGGTACGAGGTAGCTCTTTTTTGACGGCATCGATAAAAATATCTCTATGAACTCCTGCAATACTCTCATCAAATTGCAAGGGATGTACATAAAAAGCATGTTGGGAGTTTTCTCTTATTTTTGGTATTTTTAGACACGGGATTTGAGAGAGTCCTCTGTTGAGATAGGCAATATTTTCTAATCGTCGCGCAATAAGAGCAGGAAGTTTTTTCAACTGTTCTCGAGCGATAGCCGCTTCGATTTCGGTCATACGATAGTTGAAACCGACCATGTTAATAAGCTCTTTTTTATACCCCAAGGGCACTTCCTCATTCTTCACGGTTTTTGCCCCTAAAACAGCTTCGGCATGATTGCGAATCAGTCGTAATTTATGAGCTAAGGCATCATCATCAGTAACAATAATACCACCCTCACCAGAGTGAATGTGTTTATGATAGTTAAGTGAATAGATCCCGATATCACAGAGTGTACCGATATATTTATCTCGATATTTTACTCCTGGTGCTTGGGCGCTGTCTTCAATGATTTTGAGATTGTGTTTTTTGGCAAGAGCAAGCAATGCGTCATTATCATGCACTCCGCCAAAAATATCAACAACAATAATAGCCTTGGTTTTAGTTGTGACCTTTCTCTCAATATCATCAATATCAAGGCAATAAAACGCTTCTTCAATATCTGCAAAAACAGGAATTGCCCCATAAATAAGTGCCGCAGTAGCCGAAGCACTCATGGTATAGGGACTGACAATGATTTCATCCCCAGGCAGTATGCCTAGCGCTCCTACAGCTGCGTAAAGACCTGAAGTGGCAGAGTTGACGCTAATGGCATGTTTCACACCAAAATAAGCCTCCCACTCGCGCTCTAAGGCTTGCACCTCTGTTCCACCATAAAAGTCGTCATGCCAAGTCCCAAGATACGTAGAGAGTTTTCCAGAGCGTAAAACCCGCAAGGTGGCCTCTTCTTCCTCTTTGCCTATTGTATTGTAAGCGGGAAATGGTTCGGTGCGTACTTTTTCGCCTCCATGTATGGCTAACTTTTTCATTGTGCCTCCCAAGTGAGTCTCTTTTTGTCATAAAGAGTGTTTTTAATATCTAAGAGTTTTTGTGAGAGTCTTAAATGTGATGATAAAATCTCTCTAGTTTCACACTTGAGGCTTACATGTAAGGTATTATAAAGATTTTTTTGCAGGCTATCTTCAAGGGTTTTTGCAAGAGAAAGATTAAAGTAACCGGCGTAGTGTTGTGATGGCACTAAAGTCTCTATTTCGATAGTATGGCCTGAGTTTTTAATGCAAACACGTCCTTTAGAGAGGAGAATAGTCAGTTCAAAAAGTGCATAATTATCACCACTTTCATTGTTCAGTGTACCTCGTGTCTGTCTGGTTTCAAGATAGAAAGAGCCTTCTAAATTTGCATTACATGTAAGCGCTGTAATGCAGATGAGCTCTCCACAAAGATACTCAATAAGCTCAAGCATATGTGAGCCATTATGATAAAGCCCTTTGGTAAAGGTACCACTAAAGTGCTCTATCTCTCCTAGTTCTTTACTCTGTAATATCTTGGCTAACTCTTGTGTTGAAGGGTCATACCGACGTATAAAATTGATAAGGACTTTTTTATCAGTTTTATGAAGAAGCGGGGTGAGTTCATCAAACTCCTCTTGCGTTT
>JAYEGP010000160.1:0-13612 GCA_034659135.1 Campylobacterota bacterium | reverse complement strand
ACTTATGCATTTGAAGAGACAACATGTCAGGTTAGTCTCGACTTTAAGAGGGTTTTTAAGAGGTTTCGGTAGTTTTACTCTACCGTAACACTCTTCGCCAAGTTTCTTGGCATATCCACATCATTGCCTAAGCGAATAGATATCTCCATTGACAAGAGCTGTACGACAACCATCATCTCAAAAAACTCCAACATATAATGTTCACTATCAGACGTCTGAATAAAATCATCAGCCTTATCAAAAACCAGTGGACTAATGGCACAGATAGTCGCGTCACGCGCACTTAACTCTTCAACATTACTTTTTGATTTTTCGTAAAGTCGATTTTTTGGAAGCAGGGCAATGGTGAAAAGTTCAGGATCAGCTAAGGCAATTGGGCCATGTTTCATCTCACCTGAAGGGTAGCCCTCAGCATGAAGGTAACTGATCTCTTTGAGTTTAAGTGCGCCTTCGAGCGCGAGTGGATAGAAAATATCGCGACCGATAAAAAAGAAGCCGTGCCCATGAAGGTAGCGTTTTGAAAGTCGGTGCATCTTTTCGTGAAGTTCATCACTTACAATGGTTTTTGAAGGAACTTCGCGTAAGACTCTGATCTGATCTGCTATGTGTTCATCGCTTAGTGATTGACGCTGTTTAGCGATATAGAGTGAGAGCATCCATAAGACAACAACTTGAGTTGCAAATGCTTTAGTCGAAGCCACCCCTTTTTCAATGCCTGCGCGCGCTAAAATAGTAGAGTCGGCAAGCCGCACCATGGATGAGTTATCAACATTACAGATAACTAAAGTTTTGAGTCCGGCTGCTTTTGCCATTTTAAGTGTTTCGAGCGTATCTGCGGTTTCACCACTTTGTGAGATGACTACAAAAAGAGTGTTTCTGTTTAAGAGGGGTTCTCGGTAACGAAACTCACTAGCAAACTCCACAGATGTTTTTATCTCTGCATAACGCTCAAAGAGGTAGCTTCCCGTTAGTGCAGAGTGGTAACTTGTACCGCACGATGAGAACTTGATCTCATCAATGCCATCAAGGAAGTCACTGTCCAGTTCATCAAAAATAATCTCTTCATCACTGAGGCGTCCAAGAAGTGTATCGGAAATAACATCATGCTGTTCATAGATCTCTTTTTCCATGAAAAAGCGAAAACCCTCTTTTTGTGCAGAGAGTTTAGAGCTAGGAAGTGAAGTAAACTGGGGGCTTTGGAGTGTATGCTCTTTGTTAAAAAGAGCGAGTTCATTAACACCGAGATGTCCGTAGGCACCATCCTCTAAGTAGATGACCTGATCACATTTACCTATGAGCGCGGCATCTGATGAACCAAAAAACTTTTCATTTTCACTGTTCATGCCTAAGATCATTGGCGAACCCTGTTTTGCAAAAAAGATCTGATCGTTAATTGATGTTGTGACGAGTAAGATGGCAAAAGCACCTTCTAATCGTGTTAACATCTTTTTAAATGCCTCAAAAGGAGTCTCATTCGTATTGAGGTAAAGCTCAAAAAGGTGGACAATAACCTCAGTGTCCGTTTGACTTAAAAAAGTAGTCCCCTGTGCTTGCAGCTCTTTTTTAAGCTCTTGATAGTTTTCAATGATACCGTTATGCACAACATAAGAGCGCTCTCCCATGTGAGGATGGGCATTAAGTTCTGTGGGTTTACCATGAGTGGCCCAACGGGTATGACCAATACCTACTGCAAAACCATCCGTCTCAAAACCATTACTTTTTTCTTCTAAGTTAATGAGTTTTCCAAGGGCTTTAAAGGTGTTAAAATTTCCATTTTGTAATACCGCAATTCCTGCAGAGTCATATCCACGATATTCTAGCTCTCTTAAGCCATCAATTAAGATCTCTTTTGTGGGCTGGTTTCCTATGTATCCTACAATTCCACACACTATTTATCTCCTTGTGTTAGTTTAGTGATAATATCATCAGTATTGTTGCACATATTTCTATCTTTTTCAATTAAAAAGTTGTCATTAGCTCTGTTTTTGGTTGAGTGTATTTTTGCCGTGAGAATGTTAATGTGTAAATCCTCAAGATTTTGGACAATATAGGCCAATAAGCCCTTTTGATTGGTAGTGTGAATACTGAGTTGCGCATAAGTTTTAGAGTGCTCACAATCAACGGTGATCTGATTTTTCAAGATAGAAGGCTGTGCTAGTTTTACGGTACGCGTCATATCAAAAGAGTCTTCAAGAATCATGCAAATCTGATCATAAGTATCAGGTGAGGGTTGTAGTGCAAATTCTAGTTTAAAGTATTTGATCTCATCGAAAAGCGTAAATATTTCCATTGAAATGACGTTAAGATAGCTTAGGTTACCAAGAAGATAACCTAGATTGAGGGGGATTTTTCTGAAAATCTCGATACTGAAGGTCTTGTCGCCATCAAGATGATACCGGTAGTTTTTAAAGGCTCGTGCCTTTTTAGTGATATCAAATATCTCTTCAACACTTCGTTTAAAAAAGAAAAGATTTGACTCGATATTCAATATTTTTTTCTGTTGTAAACGAGGCATATGTTTAAAAACTTCACTGTTTTGAATACGCCGTTCAATTTTGAGCCGTTTACTGGCATCAGTGATGCGTTCACTGTTTTGGGAGACCTCTTTTGCCCCTTTATACAGATCATGCAAAAGTTTACTGTTAAAAGAGGTGAACGTTCCCTTTCCAACGCCATTGATATCGGCATAAGTTAAAATATAAAGTAAGTTTAGATTTTCAAGATTTTGGATGGTCGACATAAACTTATATAAGGTTTTTTCATTAAAAATATTTTCATTAAAGGCGACTTTGGACATATAAACATGGTATTTAACCAGAAGTGCTGCTTGATGTTGCTCTTCTTGATTAAATCCAAGGTCTTTCATAAAAGTAACGATGAGTTTAGCACCCACCTCACTATGATTCTGTTTTCTACCTTTTCCGCTATCGTGCATTAAGACAACAATCTTTAAAAGGGTCTGTTGTGTTTTACTCAGCGTGGTATAGAGTTTATGAATAAAAGGTTCTTTGATATCTTCCAGGGCTTCAACACATTTAATGGAATGCAGATCAACGGGGTAGTGATGGTACCCATCAAATTGCGGTAGATGATGTACCTTACGAAATACAGGAAGTATCTTATGCAAAATGCCAGCGTTATAAAAAAGCTTAAGGAATGAATAGAGATGTCTCCTCTCAAAAAGTTTTTTAATACAGGTATAGATTGTTTTTTTTAGAGGATGGCTAATCTGGCTGTAGGTGAAAACTGCGATACTGCTTGGATCAAACAGCCATGGTTTATCTTCTAAGGTCAAAATAAATTTAAGTAGAGACTCGATTTTTACATTATCCACAGACATTGGGGAGAAAATACGCGCATCGATAATATAGAAATTTTTATGAACACGAGATTTTCTGAGTGCAGAGAAAGCTAGCTCGCCTTTGAGATAGGGTCGCATCATTTTTTTGACAAATATTTGGGCAAAGCTATTGATACGCCATTGGGCTTCAAGAACCTTGGTAATAAGTTTTCGCTCATCACTAAAGCCGAGCATTTTAGCGAGTGTAGGCATATGCTCTAAAACAAGTTTATCTTGCTGTTTTGAACTAATAAGATGTAAGGCACTACGCACACGATAGAGCAGTTCTAAAGCGATACGATACTCTTTATAGCGCTCTTCTTTAAATAAGACGCCACTAAGTTCGCGAAGGGAGGAGACATCATAAATAGTTTTGGCTACCCAGAAGAGCAACTGGGCATCACGAAGACCACCGACACTCTCTTTAATATTAGGTTGCATAGAGAGCGGGTGTTTTCGTCGTCTTATGTGGGCTTCTTCAATTTTTGCAAGGATAAACGCCTTAGGTTCGCTCTGACGTATAATTTTGAGTTGTCGCTGTGTGGCATGCCAGGTAAAAGAAGAACCTCCAATAAAACGAGACTCCATCATAGAGGTACGGATAGTAATATCTTCAAATGCTGCTTTAGATAGATCAGAAACCTCATGAACACGGTGACCCAACTTCATTCCGGCATCCCAAGCAAGATAGAGAAGTTTTTCAATGATCTGCTGTGTGTTGTAGCCCTCAACCTCTTCATAAACAATGAAAAGATCGATATCACTGTGGACACTGAGTTGTTCACGACCATAACTGCCCAAAGCGACTAGAGCGATGGGGATAGAGCCGCGCATTGGAAGATAATTTCCAAAACTACGACGCAGCACGATCTTGTACATATTCATGATGATCTTGTCCAAGGCTTTGGTATGTTTAACTAAAAAGTCTTTACCTTGATTGCTTTGAAAGAGATCACCTAAGGAACTTTCATATTGACTGATCTCTTGTTTGAAAAGTTTGGATATTTCAAAGTCAGAGGCGTTTTTTTCGATTAAATCTTCTATTTTTTCTTCTATTTTCATAAGATTGATTATACTCTCTTATCTTTACATGTAAGAAAGTTTTTTGGGTAGTTTATAGGCACAAGTTCTCTACGCTATAATTTCGAAAAAGTAGAGGCTTAAATGATGACATTGATTGAGAAAATAACCCGTGGTGAACGTGTCAGTTTTGATGAAGCCTTGAGTCTTTATGAGATGGATTTTTTTACTTTAGGCAAACTTGCTGATGAACGACGTCAAAAGCTCCATGGTAAAAAAACTTATTTTAATATCAACCGTCACATTAATCCTACGAATGTGTGTAAAGATGTCTGTAAGTTCTGTGCTTACTCAGCAAGTCGAAAAAATCCTAAACCTTATACGATGAGTCATGATGAGATACTTGATATTGTTGATGATATCGTGACTCGTGATATCAAAGAGGTCCATATTGTCTCGGCTCATAATCCAGAGACAGGTTTAGAGTGGTATTTAGAGGTGTTTAAAAAGATCAAAGAGAGATACCCTGCCTTACATGTAAAGGCATTGACCGCAGCTGAGGTGCATTTTTTAAGTGAAGCGTACAATAAATCGTATGATGAGATTTTAGATTTGATGATAGCGTATGGTGTTGACTCTATGCCCGGTGGTGGCGCTGAGATTTTCGATGAGAAAGTACGTGAGTATATCTGTAAGGGTAAAGTGACATCACAGCAGTGGTTGGAGATTCATCGTAAATGGCATGAAAAAGGAAAAAAGTCCAATGTGACGATGCTCTTTGGGCATGTTGAGGAGCGTAAAGATCGGATTGATCACATGATGCGTATTCGTGATCTCCAAGATGAGACTTCAGGATTTAATGCCTTTATTCCTCTTGTGTATCAGAGTGAAAATAATTTTCTTAATGTTAAAGAGTTTATCACCGCACATGAGATTTTAAAGACGATGGCGATTAGTCGTATTGTATTAGACAATGTGGCTAACCTTAAAGCGTATTGGGTGACTTCGACAGTGAGCTTAGCCTTGGTTGCACAAGAGTTTGGTGCTAATGATCTTGATGGAACGATTGAGCATGAATCTATTAACTCTGCAGCGGGCGCAGCAAGTGCTAATGGTGTAAATCTAAATGAATTTGTAGCACTGATAAAAAACAGTGGGTTTACTCCGGTAGAACGTGATAGTCTTTATAATGAAATCAAAGTTAGGTAGTCTAAAATGAAATTAAGCAGTCGTGTACACAATATTGCCCAATCAGAAATTCGAGCGATGTCCATTCTCTGTCATGAGAAACAGGGGCTTAATATGGCACAGGGACTCTGTGATCTTGAGGTTCCTCTACCTGTGAGTCAGGGAGCAAAAGAGGCTGTTGATAAAGGCAAAAACATCTATACCTCTGCTTATGGAAATGTGAAGCTTCGTGAAGCTATTGCTAAAAAAGAGAACGACTTTTATGATGTTGATGTTACTCATGACAATGTTTTAGTAAGTTCTGGAGCAACAGGGGCTTTTTACTGCGCGGCAATGTCAGTTCTAAACGAGGGTGACGAGGTGATCGTTTTTGAACCTTATTACGGATACCATGTATCGACTTTAGAAACTCTAGGCTGTAAGGTTAAATTTATTAAAACTGTGCCCCCTTCTTATGAGATCGATTTTGATGAACTTGAGTCACATATCACACCTAAAACTAAAGCGCTATTAATCTGTAATCCATCCAATCCGAGCGGAAAAGTCTATACTCGTGACGAGCTTGAAAAGATCTCACAGCTTATGAATAAAAATGAGATGATTCTTTTTAGTGATGAGATGTATGAACACTTTGTTTATGACGGTTTGGAGTTTGTTTCGGCACTAAGCATTGAAGGCCTTAAAGAGAGAACGGTTGTCATTTCAGGCTTTTCAAAAATATACTCGATAACGGGCTGGAGATTAGGCTATGCTATTAGCGCTTCTCATGTTATTGATGCTGCATCTGCAATCAACGATCTGGTCTATGTCTGCCCGGCAGCACCACTGCAACAGGGTGTGCTAAAAGGCTTAGAAGAGCTACCTAGAAGTTATTATGAAGATGTGGCTGTGCAACATCAGCGAAAACGTGATAAGTTTATTAAAGCACTTAACGATGCAGGATTAGAGGCGGAGTATGTCAAAGGGGCCTATTATGTTTTGGCAGATATCTCAAAACTTGAGGGCGATGATGATAAAGAGAAAGTCGTCTCTCTTTTAGAAAAGAGTGGCATCGCCTCAGTTCCAGCTAGAGCATTTTATCATAACAGTGAAGGGATGCATTTGGCACGTTTCTGTTTCTCTAAGCAAGATGAAGAACTTGATGAGGCTATTAAACGCTTAAAACGGTTGCGCTAGATAGCATGAATATTTCTGTGATTATTCCAGCTTATAATCGTGTGGGCACTATTGCTCGGGCGATAGAATCGGTTTTAGCACAAACGTATAAGCCTAGAGAGATTATCGTTGTGGATGATGGATCGAGTGATGCAACCTCAGAAGTGGTAAAAATGTACGATGAGGTGAGTCTGCTCCGTCAAAAAAACATGGGCGTCTCTGCTGCACGCAATAATGGCGTGATGATGGCTGAGTCGGAGTGGATCGCTTTTTTAGATTCAGACGATACGTGGCAGAGCGATAAACTTCAAAAACAGCTTGCTTTTCATAAGCAGAACCTTACATGTAAGGTCTCATATACTGATGAAACATGGATACGCAATGATCACCATGTAAAAATACCTAAAAAGTTTCAAAAAGGGTGGGGCGATCTGTATGAACGCTCACTAGAGCAGTGCATCATTGCTCCCTCTTCCGTGATGATAGAAAAAAAACTTTATGATCGTATGGAAGGTTTTGATGAGACTTTAGAGGTGTGTGAAGATTATGACCTCTGGTTGCGCATCATGAAGCATGAAAGCTTTGGGCTTCTTAATGAAGCACTCATTAACAAACATGGCGGTCACGACGACCAGCTCTCAGCAAAACATTGGGGTATGGATCGTTTTCGAATCCGCGCTTTGGAAGCTTTACATGTAAGCTATCACGATGACACATTACTCTTAGATGTCATGATAGAAAAATACCAACTTCTACTTATCGGTGCAAAAAAACATGAGCGTTATGATGATGCTTTCCATTACGAGCAGAGGATTTTGGAGTTAAAAGGTTTATCAGTTTAAAGTAGTGAACGAATAATAGGTCCAATTCACTTATAATAAATTATTATTTTGATACTATAAGCCAATAAGGAGTTTTGATGAAAAATATTGTATTGGTGGTTTTACTTCTTGGTGCTATGGCTCATGCTGAGATTAAAAGAGCGTACTATGACAATGGTAAAATTAAGCATGTACGTCAGTATCAAAATGGAAAATTACAAGGGGTAAGTCATACGTATTATCCCACTGGCGAACTCAAGGTAAGTGCGAGTTTTCACAGAGGTGTTCTTTGGGGAACGACATTTGGATACTATAAAAACAGCCGACTTAAAGCAGAAATACCCTTTATAAATGGCAAGGTCGATGGTTTAGAAAAAAATTATTTTGAAAACGGTCAACTTCGTACTGCGCAGCATTTTGAGATGGATGTTCCTGTTGGTAACAAGCGTGTCTATTTTTGGGATGGCAACATGAAAGCGCGTATTAACTTTAATGATGCGGGAAAAATGGATGGAACGGCTAAAGAGTATTATGGCAATGGAATGCAAAAACAAGCGATTACTTTTAGAAATGGAAAAGTTATTTCAGGTTGGAGTTATGATGAGAGTGGTATGCGAAAACGAATGACGACACAAGAGTTTGAAAAAATGGGTCTAGAGCTTCTTCCTTAAACTCTTTTACTTCTTATTTTTCTTTTTTGAGGCCTTGGCAAGCTTCGCTCTCTTTTTAGCTTTGGCTTTGGCTTGGGCTAAGGTTGATGCTTTCTTGGCATTGATGATTTGATCTTCTTTATTGCTACTGTCTGTTTGAAAATCTGATTTGACTTGGGTTTGAAGATGGGCGAGTTTGTAACCTTTTCCCGAATCGATACTTGATGTATTAGCTCTACTCATAATGATTCCTAGTTTTAATTATGGAATTATAGCGTTATTTAAAGTAGTCCACAACATCTTTTATATTTTTTTCCACTACCACAGATACAGGGATCATTACGTTTAAATGTGACAGGAGTAGAAAAAATTGTACCCTCTTTATAGCACCAAATACCATCTTTACATGTAAAGTTTGATTTTTCATGTAGTAGTTCTTGGCGGTGATTTAAAATATAATAGGCTTTATACTCAACACTATGATCTTCTGAGGCAACAATCTCGAGATGCTGAAAATATGCGTGATTGGCAAATTCACTAATCTCATGGTACATGGTAAGTGGATCTTCTATCTGACATTGGGTCTGGAGAAGATAGTCAATCTGTTTTAAGGTGTAGGCACTATAGCGTGATCGCATCAGTGCTAATGGGGTAGGGGCATTTTTCTTGTTATGAATAAAAGGGGCACAACATTCATTGAATGTCATGCCACTCTTACAAGGGCAAGATGAATTGGGATGCACTAGAGTGTTTCTAATCCCATATTTTTAAAATCTTGGGCGGTCATATCCGTACGTTCACCTTTTTTATCATAAAGGTAGCCTTTGATTGCTTTGCCATTTTCAAGTTTAAGCGTATATTTTAGCTTACCACCTTTATAGTACTCTTTAGCACTGCCTTGCATTTTACCTTCGTCATTAAAGTTAATACGCGCTTTCATATTGCCATCAGGGAAATAGACACGTTTAGTTCCTGTTGGAATATCCATCGAAAAGCGTTGTACTGATCTGAGTTGACCATTATCATAGTACTCTTTTTGAACACCATCGATTTTCCCATTCACCATTGGAATATCAGCTTTGACTTTTCCATTTTCGTAATAACCCATAGTCTTACCCCAAGCAATGCCATTATAAAACTGAGATGTTACTTTTAACTTACCCGATGGGTAGTAACCACGACTAACACCATGAAGTTTTCCATTTTTGTATTGTCGCTCATATTTAAGCTTTCCATTGTCATCAAAGACTTTTTTAATGTCTGCTTGGGCGAGCGTAACACCACCAAGTAACAGGGCAATCAGTAAGATATTTTTCATTTATACTCCTTATAAGTGCCCGACCATAATAAATAACATATTCAACAACATTTAAAAGGTTTATATTCAAGGCGAAGCTTTGAGGTGATGCCGTAGCATCATCGACTAAGCTTCAACGCAGAAGATAATCCTTTTAAATGTTGCCCTTCGGGTGAGAAGAGAAGCTACAATCTGCTTCGTTAAAACTTCTTGATGTGCAATAAGCGCACCTTCAAAGTTTTGCCTCACAGCTTATAGCTTCTCTTCTCATTGAGTATGTCATTTATTATGGTTGGGCACTTAATTGTGATAGTAACAAAAAAACAATTTATTATAGTTCAAAACTAAACACTTAGTAGATTTTCTTATAAATTTCACCTTACTTTTGCTACAATAATTCACTTGTAGTATATAATCAACTATAATTAACATCTATAATATTATCACAAATAAATATTATAAGAAATGCTATAAAAATGTTACATGTAATTAAAGAGGTAGGTATTTAGTGAAAGTCGATTATGAGAGTAAAAATATTGCGGGTACACTTGCTAAGGCTTTTTTAAACAGTCCTCTGACAATGATTATGATTGTCGCAATTTTAGCATTGGGATTTATCTCACTTGAGGTGATGCCGCGTGAGGAAGATCCTCAGATTGAAGTCAGTGGTGGAGCAATTATGATTGCGATACCAGGAAGCACCCCACGTGAAATCAATAATGTTGTTATTAAGCCTTTGGAACGAAAAATTCGTGAAATTAAAGGGGTTGAACACATTTATAGTATGGCGATGAACAATGTCGGGATTGTTAATGTTCAGTATTTCATTGGTGAAAACCGCGAAGAGTCTAACTTAAAACTCTATGACAAAGTGATGCAAAATATGGATACCTTGCCAAAAGGCACGATGCAACCTCTTGTCAAACCCTTTGATATCGATATCGATATTCCTGTTGTGACCGTTGCTTTTTATCCTAAAGTCTGTCAAGAGTTAGATTCAGTAGAACTTTATAGAACGATTCGTGATATTCAGCAAGATATGAATGCCATTGACAATGTCTCTAAGACGACCTTAAAAGGTGAGAAAAAACCACAGTTTAATGTCATGATTGATCTTGATAAACTTTCAGGATATCACATATCATTAGGACAAGTCGCACAAGCTATTCAAGCCATATCTACGAACGCTCCCGATATCGATACCCCAACAAATACTAAAAAAATTGTTGTTTTTGGAGTTAAAAATGCCATTGAAGATATTGAAGACCTTCAAAACTTGATTGTTGCTCAATATATGGGATCGCCTATCTATTTAAGAAATATTGCAGAGATTGAGTTTGGTTATGATATTCAAAATTTTCAAGAGGCTTTGATCGCACAGCGTGATGGTGGTTTGAATGTTGTTGATCCTATGGAAGTTAAGGCAATGCTTGAGAGTCATACCTATAATCTTGATGATAAAGAAGATAAAGAAGAAGATGCTAAAGATGATGAAGACCATGTTCCTCTTAAATCCTTTCACCCAAAAGAGCATCAGCAGATTACTTTAACCATCTCAAAACTAAAAGGAACCAACTCAGTAACTATCGCTAATGATGTTGTTGCTATGCTTGAGGAATATAGAGAAAAGCTTGAGCGTCATAATGTTGGTTTTATTATCACAAGAAACTATGGAGAACGTGCCAATGAAGCGGTTAATGAACTGGTTTTTCACCTGGTAGTCACCATAGGGATTATTTCACTGATTCTGATCCCATTTTTAGGGTGGAGAGAGTCATTAGTGGTTTCGATTGCAGTACCCATGATTTTAGCAACGACGCTTTTTATTGCATATTTGACTGATCAGACGATTAACCGTATTACACTTTTTGCATTTTTACTGAGTATTGGTCTGATTGTCGATGATGCAATTATTGTTATTGAAAATATTCATAGGCGGCTTCACCTTAAAGAGACAGAGGGACAAGATTTTGATGTCTTAATCTGTGAAGCAACTGATGAGATTGGTCCTTCAACCAATGTGGCAACGATAGCCATTATTTTGACAATGGTTCCTATGGCTTTTGTTGGCGGGATGATGGGGCAGTTTATGAAACCGATACCGCTAAATGTTCCGATAGCCCTTGCTGTTTCACTCGTTGTCGCTTATGTATTCACACCATATTTAGCTAAAAAATTGATCAAACATCCAGGAAGTCACTAATTATGCTAGAAAGTTTTATTTATAATATTCTTCAATCAAAAAAGAAAAAACGTTTAGTGATCATAATTGTATTGATGTCGCTTATGGCTTCGATAGCGTTGATACCAACAAAGTTAGTGCTTGCCAAGATGCTTCCAGGCAAAAGTGCTAATACCTTTAGTGTGTATGTTGATACTTCAACGGACAGTTCAATTGCGCAGACACGTGAAGTGGCCTTGTGCATTGCGGGTGAGTTTAAAAAAGAAGAGGGTGTCACCGATATGGAGATATTCTTAGGTCAAGGTGCCCCTCTTGATTATGCGGGTCTGGTAAAGGGAAGTGGTTTGAAACAGATGCAAAATCAAGCAGAAATTGTTATCAACCTTACCGATAAACACCATCGAGCCGAGGCTTCATATATGATGGTTCATCGTTTACGACCTCAGATTCAAAAGGTTTGTGGCTGGATGGTACCTGGAACATCTATAAAGTTTATTGAGATGCCATCAGGCCCTCCAACCTTAGCCACTATGGTTATTAATATTTTTGGACAAAATCATGGATTGATGCGTTACACTGCAGAGAAGGTGGCAAAAGTCATGGGAGAGACTGATGGCTTAGTTGATATTGATATCATGCAAGATGATTTTTATACGCGCTATGAAGTTGTTCCTGATAAAGAAAAAATCATGCGCAGTGGTTTGAGCGTGAAGCAGGTCAATGATATCTTATATATGGCATTTAAGGGTGTTGCTGTTGCCACAAAAAATTCACGCAATCAGCAAGATCAGATTCCCATTTTTCTGCGTCTTAGTGAAGAGACGCGTACGATTGATGGCGATTCAAAAGATAACCTTATCTGGAAACTCTCAACTTTAAAACTGATGAATCCACAGGGAATGATGATTCCCTTAAAAGAGCTTGTTGATTTTAAAGCTATTGCATCAACGCCAACGATATTTAGAAAAAACCTTCGTAATATGACCACCATTACTGCAGAGTGTGACATGGTATCTCAGGTGTATCCACTTTTAGAGACGCGAGATATGATGATTGAAGCCTTAAGCGAAGAGTTTAATGTGACCAAGGTTCCTGGAATTACCACGTTTATGTTTGATCTAAATCTTGAACATAAA
The DNA here is from genome assembly GCA_034659135.1 of Campylobacterota bacterium. Lineage (GTDB taxonomy): Bacteria > Campylobacterota > Campylobacteria > Campylobacterales > Sulfurimonadaceae > S010-53. Next base: position 823 of record JAYEGP010000160.1, on the reverse strand, counting down.
CAGACCGGTGAAAAACTTTTACTACAGTTCGATGGTGAGATGAAAGTTAGTCTTGATACCTTCCGTGATCTAGGCGGAGCTTTTATTGCGGCATTAGTCTTGATGTTTTTACTTATGGTCGTCTATTATAAATCTTTTGCACTCAGTGGCATTGTATTGGCAGGGAGCTTTTTATCTATTATTGGTGTTCTTGTAGGGCACTATATTACCGATCAGGTCGCTTTAGTTTTAAGTGGAATTAATTTCTTTTTAACGGCTACCTCACTCATTGGGTTTATTTCACTGATGGGGATTAGTGCCCGTAGTTCACTCTTGCTTATTGATTTTAGTCGCTCACTTATAGCCAGTGGTGTTGAGAAAAAACATGCGATTGCTATCTCTACGGCAACCCGTGCAAAGCCAATTATTATGACTACAGTAGCTATTATTTTGGGGAGTGCGCTTTTAGCAACCGATCCGATTTTTGGAGGTCTTGGTATCGCCTTAATCTTTGGTTCAATGGCGGCGACTCTAGTATCGCTCTTCTTTGTCCCTGTATTGATGGATAATACGTCAGCTTTATGTCCTGAAATCGTAGCAGAAGAAGCAGTTTGTGCAGGCAGTGGGATTGAACATGTTGATGAAGAGGAACTCGAAGAGATACCCCCTGCGATAACGAGTTGGAACGATAATAATAAGTAATTGATTTATTTTTTGTACCTTAAAAATAGGGATTCGCTCCATTAAAGCTATTAAAGGCCTATTGCAGTTCTTTTAACTCTCGCTTTAATCTTTCAATCTTAATTTTTTCTTCAGACATTTTTGATTTATATTTTTCTATTTT
>JAYEGP010000159.1:0-2859 GCA_034659135.1 Campylobacterota bacterium | reverse complement strand
CCTTAGCTTGGGGATATCTGCTAAGCTCCATTATTATTATCCCCTTGGTCTTTTATGGCATCACACTTATTAATAAACTGCAACTGTGGACACAGCCTATCTGGCTCATAATGATGATAGCGCCTTTTATAGCGGTATTGATGAAAGAGCCTGAAGCTGTCTCATCCTTTTTAAATTTTACTGGAACAGTCTCAGGGAGTTCAGAGTTTAATGTGTATCACTTTGGCTTTGCCGTTGGAATATCACTAGCCCTTATTGCTCAGATAGGAGAGCAGGTTGATTATCTTCGTTTTATGCCCTCTCTTAACAAAAAGAATCGTTTTAAGTGGTGGTTTTCAATGCTTGCAGCTGGTCCAGGATGGATAATTCTTGGATTTTTGAAACAGATGGGTGGAATTTTACTTGCAGCTGTTGTTCTTTTAGCTGGTTTTTCTCTTGCCGATGCAAAAACACCGATACAGATGTATTATATTGGGTATCAGTATATTTTTGAGAACCCTGAAGTAGCCTTAGCGGCAGCGACATTTTTTGTCATTGTCTCTCAAATTAAAATTAATGTTACCAATGCTTATGCCGGCTCACTCGCTTGGTCTAATTTCTTCTCTCGCGCAACACACTCACATCCTGGTCGTGTCGTATGGATGGTCTTTAATATTGGCATTGCTCTGCTACTTATGGAGCTAGGTCTCTTTGATGCCTTAGAGAAAGTTCTAGGTCTGTATTCCAATGTAGCTATTGCTTGGATTGGTGCCATTACTGCGGATTTAATTATCAATAAACCCTTAGGATTAAGCCCAAAAATTATTGAGTTCAAGCGCGCTTATCTTTACAATATTAATCCTGTTGGAGTGGGAAGTATGGCGATTGCATCAGTGCTTGCTATTATCTCATTTATGGGATTTTTTGGTGAGATGGCTCAGAGTTACTCCTCAATCATCGCGATGTTTTTAGCTTTTATACTTTCTCCTATCATAGCTTATTTGACAAAAGGAAAGTACTATATCGCGCGTCCAAACCTACTCGATAAAAGTGATGAGACGCATTACCGTTGTGAAGTGTGTGATAATGATTATGAAAAGGAAGATATGGGGCACTGTCCTCTGCATGATGTGAATATATGCTCTTTGTGCTGTTCACTTGACTCTCTGTGTCATGATAGTTGTAAAAAAGATGGGGAGAAGTCTCTTCGCATAAAAATAGGAGAACTTACAACTAAACTCTTCTTAGAAAAAATATCACTCAAAGCAAACTTGAGAGTTTTGGACTTTTTTGGATTTACATCCATACTTCTCTTTATTGTCGTTATAGCAACTTGGATGGTTTACTCCTCTTCCATTGGTAGTATGCCTAGCGAGGCCATTAACTACATACAAGAGTCTTTTATAACGCTATTTCTTATTATTGCTATTTTAGTGAGTATCTTAGTGTGGTGGATACTTTTAGCACATGAGAACAGAGAACTCGCAGAAGATGAACTCGAAGAGCAGTATGAAGAGTTAGAAAAATCCCAAGAGGCTATTTTATCTCAGAAGAAAAAGCTTGAAGAACAGGGAAAAATCCTAAAATATCAGGCTCACTATGATGCACTCACAGCCTTGCCAAATAGAGCTCTTTTTCAAGACACGCTATTTAAGGCGATAGAGAAAGCAAAACGACACCAAACACAGATAGCACTCTTCTTTATAGATTTAGATAGGTTTAAACAGATTAATGACTCTTTAGGACATGAAATTGGTGATAAGGTTCTTCAAGAAGTGTCACTGCGCTTAAAAGATGCTGTAAGGAGTGAAGATAGTATTGCGCGACTTGGAGGAGATGAGTTTACGGTACTTATTGAAAATATTAATAGAGTTGAAAACGTTTCTGCTCTTGCAGAAAAAATCCTTAATAGCTTATCAGGTGCACTTTATATAGAGGAGCATACGCTTTATGTCTCATGTAGTATAGGAATCAGCCTTTATCCCCATGATAGTAGTAGTGGAGATAAGTTAACAATGTATGCTGACGCAGCTATGTATAAGGCAAAAGATGAGGGAAAAAATAATTTTCAATTCTACTCTTCTGAGATGACCAACTTAGCTTACGAGCATGTTACTCTTGAAGCTGGACTTAGAGATGCTATTGTCAATGAAGAGCTCATCGTTTATTATCAACCTCAAGTCGATGCAGTCAAGGACAAACTTATAGGTATGGAGGCTCTTGTACGGTGGAATCATCCTACTAATGGTCTGATATCACCTGCTAAATTTATCCCTATTGCAGAAGAGACGGGCTTAATCGTTGCGCTAGATCAGTGGGTAATGAAAACAGCAATGAGACAATTTTCTTTATGGTATGAAAAAGGTTTTAAGCCTGGTACCTTAGCTATGAATTTAGCTATGAAACAGTTGCAAAAACAAGATTTCATCTCTATGTTTAAAGCCTTAATTCAAGATACTGGCTGTAAAGCGGAGTGGCTAGAGCTTGAAGTGACTGAAGGTCAGATTATGAAAAACCCAGAGGATGCTATAAAAATCCTCAAAGAACTTAGTGAGCTAGGAATAGAGTTAGCCATTGATGATTTTGGAACAGGGTATTCATCGCTCTCTTATCTAAAAAAACTCCCTATAAACAAGTTAAAAGTAGATCAGTCATTTGTTCAAGATTTACCACAAGATGAAGAGGATGTCGGAATCACAAAAGCTGTCATCGCTCTTGCAAATAGTTTAAACCTTAAGGTTATTGCTGAAGGTGTTGAGATGAAAGAGCAAAAAGAGTTTTTATTGAAAAACAGCTGTAATCATATACAGGGATACTACTACTCTAAGCCTCTCCCTGCTGATGAGATGGAGAAGATACTTCAAAATGAATTTTGCTTAG
>JAYEGP010000158.1:0-2873 GCA_034659135.1 Campylobacterota bacterium | reverse complement strand
AAATTGCCAAAGAGAACGCCGATAAAAAGGTCGTCTTCTTTGCCATAGGTTTTGAGACAACGACTCCCATGACGGCGGCGCTGCTTAAAATGACCGAAGCAAATAAGATCACAAATCTCTATTTTCACATCAACCATGTTTTAGTTCCGCCTGCAGTTGATGCCATTATGGCGGATGGTCAGGCAAAGGTGAATGCCTTTATAGGGCCTTCTCATGTGAGTGTTATCAGTGGGGCAAAAATTTATGAACCACTGCCAGAAAACTATAATACTCCCGTTGCCGTCAGTGGCTTTGAGCCGGTTGATGTGATGCAGGGTATTTTGATGATAGTCAAACAGAAAAATGAGAATCGTGCTGAGGTGGAGATTCAGTATTCACGTGCGGTGACTCTTGAGGGAAATGTTAAAGCGCAAACAATGATCGCGCATTACATGCAACCGCGAGAGCATTTTAGGTGGCGTGGTATTGGAGATATCCCCAACAGCGCTTTAGCCTTAAAACCAGAATTCTCACACTATGACGCTGAAAAAGTCTTTGCAGATATTTTACCAACCGAACCGATAGATGATCATAAACTTTGCATCTGTGGAACAATATTAAAAGGCTTGGCAAAACCTAATGAGTGTAAAGTCTTTGGAACCGCCTGTACCCCAAATACACCGCTTGGAAGCTGCATGGTGAGTTCTGAGGGGGCGTGTAATGCCTATTATCGTTTTGCGGAGATTTGATATAATCTATTTTATGATCTATCTAAAAGGAGATACATGCAATTAGCACTAAATATTCCTAATGAAAGCGTAGCTGAAAAGCTTCTATGGATGTTAGAACACTTTAAAAATGATGGTATTGAAATTACCACAATTGAAGATTTGGAAGATCTAAAAACCATACAAGAGGCTAGAAAAGAGCGTGAATCAATACCTTTGGAAGAATTTCTTAAAGAGAATTGATGAAGGTTGAGATTGATAAGAAAGCTCAAAAAGACTTTAAACGTATCAACTCTTCAGACCATCAACTCATCAAAAAAGCGCTTGTATCACTGCAAAATTATCCAGATATTTCAAATATAAAACAACTTTCCAATTTTGAACCAGGATATAGACTGCAGGTCGGAAATTATCGTATCTTATTTGATGTAAAAGAGGATCTTATTGTCATCTATAGAATTCGTCATCGTAAAGATGTTTATGAAAAATAGTAATTAAAAAATGAAGTCTAATCACTATTTTCATGAGTACGAAACTATATCAGATGAAGCACTCATCAATGCCATCAAAGAGAACCCCAAACTCCAAAATTATTTTACCCCGACCTATAAGGCCATAAAAGCGACACAACACTGCGGTATCTTACATGTAAAGGGTCAAGATTACTATATCTTGCCAAAAATCTCTAAAGATGAAGCGCATAATTTAGATACCTTTATCTACATGCTTGCTCACACTTATGATGTCAATCTTAAAAATGAGATGATTGCGGGCAGTGCCAATATGCAGTTCAATCTGCTTGAAACGCTCATCAAAATCTTTACTCAAGAACTCCTCCATCAGCTTCAAGTGGGACTCTATAGAGAATACGTCACCTTTGAAGAGAACCTCTCAGTGTTGCGGGGAAAATATCTCATCAACGAAAACCTAAAGTACAACATCATAGCTCAAAAAATCTACTGCGAGTTTGATGAGTTCAGCATGGATAATCCCTTAAATCGTTTTTTTCTTTTTGCTGTGAAAACCTTGATGCCCTTTACATGTAACAAAAAGGAGTTACGACTGATTGAGGCGATCTATGATGAGACCCAGTATGAGCCATTAGATATTAACCGACTCCAAAATATCAATTTTCACCGTATGAACCTGCGTTATCAAAAGAGTTTCGATATGGCAATCCTACTGCTCAAACAGCTCACACCGCTCTTTTCACAAGATCAGCAGAGTTTTGCTTTTTTGTTTGATATGAATGAACTTTTTGAACGCTTTATCGGAAAAGTCTTTTTGCAGATCGAGCCAAAAACGCAGCTCCAAGTCGAGCGAAATTTTGGAAACCTAAAACTAAAACCCGATATCCTACTTCCCAATATGATCATCGATACCAAATACAAAAGCGTAGGTTCAAAAACCGATATCAGCGCGGCAGATAAGTATCAGATGTTTGCTTACGGGAAGAATTTCAAGATCAAAAATACGATGTTGCTCTATCCGAAACATTCTTTACATGTAAGCGAAGATCTGATATTGGGTAAAGAGGATGAGGCGGTGGCGTTGATGATGCGAAGTGTGGATTTGGATTGTGATGGTGGGTTTGAGGAGTTTTTGGATGTTACATGTAAGAGAATTGAGGAGATATTATGAAAAAAAGAGTGCAGTATGCGTTATATTTTTTGAAGAACCTTTATGAGACCAATAAAGATAAAATAATGAGTTTAGAAGAGATCAATAAAGCTTGCACAGCATTATCGAAAGAGCTTGCGAAAATCAACGGAACCCAAGAAGGTACGATCATTTCTAATGTGTATGGCTATGCTTTTGATCGTTCATACTACACAAAACATGATAACTATTCAAAGGGTAATAAACCATTTTTTGTAGATAATGTACATGCTTGGCTTCAAGATCCTTCACAATGGAAATCAAGTCAATTATATATTTCTCTCAAAGAAAAAAAAGAATTTGAAGTATTTTTAAAAGATCCAGAAGCATTTAATTTGGAAAAAGAAATCAATCACAGCACTAGAGAAGACTTCTCAATTAAAAACATCATCCTCTACGGCCCTCCTGGAGTAGGAAAAACTTACAATCATAAAAAAATTGTGGCCTTGATTGAAAACCAACACCACACACAAAAAGAGATTTTCGAGAGTATTTTAAAAAACAGTG
>JAYEGP010000157.1:0-2874 GCA_034659135.1 Campylobacterota bacterium | reverse complement strand
CATTTTTGATATAATCTTGACATGAATTGTGTAAAAATATTTCTTTATCTTCTGTTAATATCCTTACATGTAAATGCAGTAGAGATTGATGAGAAAAGTACGCAGTTTGGGCTTTTATCCCATGCTTCGGTCTTTATTGATGAGACGGGTACGCTAAGTAAAGAGGAGATAGAAAGCCATCTTTTTACAAAAAATAGCCAAGAGGTCTTAAGTCTGGGTTTTGTGCCCGAAAAAACACTTTGGATCCGTTTTGAACTGAGCAACTCTACCGATAAGAGACTTCATAAAATCATTGAGTATGACAACCCCGAAGTCGAGGCGCTGAGCTTTTTTTATGAGGGGCGTGAATTTCATGCGAGCATGCTGCATGTCGATAAAAGCCGTATCGGACTGCACCCTACACTTGAGATCACGCTTGCGCCGCATGAGAGCAAAACACTCACCATCAGTGCCCACAGCGAGATGACTTCGCTAATGGCGAAACTACTGCTGTGGGAGCGTGAAGATTTTATCCGAAGCGACGCCGCTCATAAAACGGCACTGCTGATCTTTTTTGCCGCTATCGGTGTGCTTTTGATGTATAACTTTTTTATCCTTGTTTTTACCCGAGACAAGGCTTACATGTACTACGTCATCTACCTTGCAAGTTCGATGCTCTTTCTCTCACTCAACTACGGTGTGGTGCAGTATTACCTCTTTAGCGATGCATGGACGGCTCTTTTAACCAAAGCTTCAATGGCAGTGGCGTCGATGGTGGGAATCAGCATCATACTCTTTAGCCGAGAGTTTTTACATACATGGTATTTCAAACGCATCGACACCGTTTTAAAAGCGTATGTTGTTTTGCTCGCACTACTCTCACTGCTGAGTTATGATAACTGGGTATTCGATATGAATGTCAGCGTGGTGATGCTACCGCTTATTTTTATCATCTTCGTGGGCATCTATGCATGGATGAGGGGACAGCGTCAGGCGAAATACTACGTCTTTGGATGGGCAGCAGTGCAGATCTCTTTGACACTTGTTGCGCTAAAATACCTGGGAGTCTTTGACGTGACACTTCAGATGAAATACCTTGTCGAAGTGGCTTTTGTGATTGAAGCGGTATTTTTCTCCATCGCACTGGCCCACCGCTTCAAGCTCATTGCCGAGCAGAAGACCGAAGCGGATAGGAAGCTGATCGACTTCCAACACAAAGAGCAGGAAAAACTGCAAAACATGGTCGCTGAAAAGACCGAAGAGCTCCGTAATTCTCTCGAAGAGAAAGAGCTACTTTACCGCGAGCTCAACCATCGGGTCAAAAATAACCTTGCGATGATTCTCTCTCTCATCAAGTTACAGATCTCTCGAAGTAACAATGAAGAGACCCTAAGCAATCTTGAAAGTACAAAAAATCGAATTCATTCCATTTCCCATCTTTATGAGGTCTTAAACCTCCAAGGCAATGCTACGAAGATTGATACGCATGAGTATTTTAGAAATATTGTCAAAATGATTATGATTAACTTTGACAAAGAGATTACCATTGAGTGTGATATTACGGTTAACCTTAACATTCAGGAGCTGATCTATTGCGGACTTATTCTTAATGAACTTGTCACCAATGCTTACAAGTATGCCTTTGAAAAGAGTGGAACCCTGAGTATCTCTTTGAAAAAGGATGAAGATATGACACGCTTACATGTAAAAGATGATGGCATCGGTTTTAACGATAAGAACAATCAATCATTAGGTCTTGAAATCGTTCGTACCCTAGCAAAGAAACAGCTACGCGGTACACTCGACATTGATTCCCAATCAGGTACCGAAGTGACGATACAGTGGAGGGAACATGAATAAACTCAAAATTTTGATCGTTGAGGACGAAAGTCTGGTTGCCATGGATTTACAAGAGAGTATTGAGTTGTTAGGCTATGAGGTCATCGACTATGCGACAAGCTGTGATATGGCTATTGAGATCATGCAAAGCTCTAAGGTTGATCTGATATTGATGGACATAAACCTACGAGACACCCTTAATGGTATCGAACTCTACCGATCATTCAATACAAACATCCCTGTAATCTATATCACGGCCTATAAAGATGATGAGACCATAGCTCAAGCTGTTGAAACAGATCCTTTAGGCTATCTCATTAAACCTCATGATGAGAATGAACTCAATGCCATACTAAAGCTGGCACAATTCAAAATTCAGCATCACCTTACCAATGACATAGCAGAAGAGAACACCATCATTTTAGGAGAGGGGTATACCTTTAAAAATGATGAGCAGAAACTCTTTTTTGAAGATCACTATATCAGACTCGGTCCAAATGAGCTCAAACTTCTTAGACTGCTCATTAAAGAACGGGGCAATATCGTTTCGTACAAACACATTGAGTCAGAAATCTGGCAAGAAAAAACTATCAGTAACTCCGCGCTAAGAACATTAATCTACAGACTTCGGGGCAAATTGGAGTACAAATTCATTGATAATGAATTTGACTATGGGATCAAGCTAATTTAACTCTATCGTTTATACAATAACTACTCTAATGTATCAAAAATTCCGATCTGATTACCCAAACGCACTTTTATAGCATCAGACTGATAACGTTTGGGTTCAAAGATCATAATGAAGAGTGAACCACCATATAAAAAGTGTCCCAATTCATCGCCGCGTGTGACACTCACTGGTTTCTTAATATCTACATATTTTTCATTAAATACAATCGAGCTGATCGTATTAAGTCCTACAGGTATCAACGCAACATGACCATACTTTCCTGTGTCAACAATAAAGTACCCTCTTTTGAAGTTTTCGAATTGACTAAAATCAGTACCGTGATACCCTACATTGCCATTTTTAGGTGCCCAGTTTGGAAAATCATC
>JAYEGP010000156.1:0-2882 GCA_034659135.1 Campylobacterota bacterium | reverse complement strand
TTCCTTATTTAATACCGCCTGCGCTACGACGATATTATTGACATAAAACAAGAGTGCTAAAGTATTTTTATCAAGTAAAGATTTAAAATCAATTTTTTCAAGTAAAACACGTTCATGTGTCATCAATTCCAAAAGATCATTATCAGTTTGATTCTCTTCTCCTCGAGCGGTCTTGGCCTGCTTAAAAACAGTTGGCGATGTTTGCAGTGCATTGTCAATATAAATCTGTTCAATAACGGGGACAAGCTTCAAGACCATAGCTCGCGTGATCATCAGGTACGATAATCGGCATTTATCTTGACATACTCATATCCAAGATCACATCCGTAGGCTCGAAATGTTCCTTCTCCCACTCCAAGATCACAAAAAACAGTAAAGGCATCTTGTTTCATCACTTTAGAAGCAGCAGCTTCAAGATCTGCATTAAAAAGGTTGACACCTTTTTCATAAAGCTTGACATCATCATAGGCAATGCTTAATGTCGCTTCATTACATGTAACACCGCTAGCCCCTATAGAAGCGGCAATTCGTCCCCAGTTAGGATCTTCTCCATAAAGTGCTGTTTTAACTAAGAGTGAATTGCTTAAACTTTTTGCCGCCACCTCAGCTTCAGCGTCATCTTTAGCCCCTCGCATTTCATAAGTCACAAGTTTCGTAGCGCCTTCTCCATCACGCACCATCTCTTTGGCTAAGAACTCCATAGTGGCTTCAAGAGCTTGCTCAAAGAGCTCCAGATCGATACAGTCGCTCTCCCCATTGGCTAAAATAAAGACCGTATCATTAGTAGAGGTATCACCATCAACACTCGCGGCATTAAAGGTTTTTTGATTCACGCGATCTAAAATTGGCTGCATAAGATCCTTAGATATTTTAGCATCGGTGGTAATAAAACAGAGCATTGTTGCCATTGCAGGATTGATCATACCTGCTCCTTTAGCCATTGCACCCATACGAAAGGTTTTAGCATCCTTACATGTAAGCTCGTACGCAATGCTTTTACTAAAACGATCTGTTGTCATTATCGCTTCTGCAGCAGCGCTATCATCTTTACATGTAAGGTCAAAACTTAGTGCGGCATTAAGAATTTTCTCCTTAGGTAACCGTACACCAATGACACCTGTTGAGCTCATTAAAGGATTGATAAGATTTTTATGTTTGGTGCTTAAAGTTTTTAAAATATCATGAATATCTTCCAATCCCTCTTTTCCCGTCATGGCATTAGCATTTTTAGCGTTAATCAGAATAAAGTTACTCTCAGAGATAGTACGTGCATGGGTGATGGGAGCGGCAGCCATCTTATTTGTTGTAAATACCGCACTTACATCACAAAGATTTTGAGAGTAAATAAAAGCGACATCTTTAGCTTCGCCACCTTTAAGACCTGCACTGACACCATCAGCATAAAAACCTAAAGGAGTACAGACACCACCATCGATTTTTTTCATATTAGACATAGCGCAACTCCGTTGGTTTTTTACGTAAAGGAATCAACTCTTTCACCATTTTTATCCCTCTGTGCGTTCCCACAATAAGCAGCTTAGATTCACTCATAATAAGCATATCTCCTTTTGGCATCGGTGTAAACTTTCCATTTTGCTGCGTCACCCCAACAACAGAAACATTGGCAATTTGACGCAGGTGCGACTCTTTGAGTTTTTTAAGAACCAACCAACTGGTTTTAGGTATAAAAACTTCTTCCATATCAAGCGGTGTATCAGTACGATATAAAAACTCTTCAAGCAAGTTTTCCATATCAGGACGTGCTGCCATCACTCCAATACGCTGAGCGGTCAGTTTCGTCGGTGAGACTACGGTGTCTGCACCGAGTTTTTTAAGTTTTTCGATGTCACTATCACTATCTGCGGAGCTAATGACATAATACGGCCGAGGCAACTTATGCTCTTGTTCAAATAGACGTGTTGAAGCGATCAAGGCGATATTATCCGCAATAGAACTTGATAACGTAATCAGACCTTTAGCCGAACTGATGTGTGCTTTTAACATTGCAGTATCCGTATGCGGTTCCTCTTTAAGAAAATAGGGATACTTGTTTTTTATGGCGATCTCTTCAATATCCTCTCGTGGGTCGATGACAACAAAAGGGATATGATTTTGACGAAGCTGTTTGGTGAGCTCTACCGTATAGTCATTATGATAACAGACCACAAAATGCTTTTTGAGACGCGCAATTTGATACAACATATGTCGCTCCTTGAAGATACTTCCTATATTACCCTTGTTAAGTTCTGAGACTAAAATACCCAGTGATATTGAAAAGACAGCAAAGCCCGAGATAATGAGCGTGATCGTGAAAATACGTCCCATATCTGATATCGGTGCCATCTCTCCAAAACCCACGGTGGTAAAAGTGATTCCTGTCTGATAGATCGCATCCATCAATGTAAAATCTTCGATAACGACGTAACCGACGGAACCAAACATCATGGTCATCACAATCAGAATTAATGGAAGTTGAAATGCTTTAAATTTACCGTAGATCTTAGGAAGAATTGTAGGGTCAGGTTTGGGAGTCTCCTCCCAGTTAAGAAAATAACGAATCTTTTTAATCAGATTCACTATTTTTTCTTTATGCGGTTATGAATTTTTTTTCAGTGTGCGAAGTTCAGAAGCAGCAATTTTTACCTTTTTAGTACTACCATCTTCTAAAGTGATACGTACTGTTCTTAAGTTAGGTAAAAAACGACGTTTTGTTCTGTTTTTCGCGTGAGAAACATTGTTTCCGCTCATTGGGCCTTTGCCACTTACAGCACATTTTCTAGCCATATTCGAGCTCCTTGCGTAAAATTTTGTGGCGAATTATATCCTAAAAAACAAAATATTATCTTAATCTTTGTATAAAAATTTCTAGTTAGATTCACTTA
>JAYEGP010000155.1:38769-41953 GCA_034659135.1 Campylobacterota bacterium | reverse complement strand
GAGGTATGCCTCGATATTTTCTGACCGATAATGAGATTAAGCTACTGTATTACTACCTTCAACAACAGAGGAAATAAAAATGATATTAGATAATATTGAAACCATTGCAAGGCTTTGTGATAGCGGTCAATACGAAGAAGCTGACCAGTTGATTCCTGTTCAAAAGCGTACTTTAAACAGCACTCAATCCTTTCGTTCGGCACTCATGTTGTCGGCTCATAATGTAAAACATCTTCAAAAGATACTCGATAATCAAGCCGAGTGTATTATGCTAAATTTAGAAGATGGTGTTTCTGAACAAGAGAAACCTAAAGCACTTCGCTTATGCGCTTTGCTACTCTCATCGCTGCTTACATGTAAGAAAAAACTTGTGGTACGCGTGAATGCACTTGATGAGGGTGGTGAGGATGAGATTCGTTATTTAGCACCTTACATGCCGGATGCGTTTCGTATCCCAAAGGTGCGCTCGAAAGAAGATGTAAATCGGGTGTTATCATTGATAGGTGATTCTAGTGAACTTCATCTCTCAATCGAGACCAAGGAGTCGTGGCTTGCACTTAAAGAACTTCGTACCGATGCAAGAGTGAGTACTTTTTATTTAGGAATCTTAGATCTTCTAGCCGACTTGCAACTGCCGCAATCTCTTATACAACTGCAAAACCCAACGATGCACTATATTTTAAGTCGTTTTCTTCTTACATGTAAGGCTATCGGAGTCAAGCCTGTCTCTTTTGTTTTTCAAGACTATAGGGATAGTGTGACCTTTAAGCAGTGGCTTGAGTTGGAAAAAGAGATGGGTTATAGCGCTAAAGGATGTCTCTCTCCCACACAAGTAGGTGATACACATGACGTATTGGGGATGAGTGAGTTAGAGATCCAACGTGCCCAAGAGATCATAAAACGTTTTGAAATAAAAAGAGAAGAGGGTATTACAGGTTTTGATGATGCCGACTATGGTTTCATTGATGAACCGATTTACAAGGGCGCTTTGGCAGTTTTAAAAAACACAGCCAATATATAGTTGATATTTTATATAATCAAAAAATAACTTTTTTAGGAGATTTAATGCGTTTACTTTTTTTACTTTTTCCTATTGTAATCTTTTTTACTGCCTGTTCTCAAAAAGTTCAGATGCGTGCACTTGAACCTGCTGAAGTTGATCGTGCAGCCAGTACAAAGATGATCGCAGTGACAGCATTTAAAAATGACAGAATTGGACTCTCAGGAAAAATAGAAGCGATATTAGCCAAACAGAAAGTAGATAACAAAAGCTTTTTCACCTTAATGAGTCGGAGTGATCTTAAAAAGATCATTCAAGAACAAAAAGTACAAAATAGTGGCTTAATGGAGACCTCTACCGCTGTAGAGGTGGGACGATTAATGGGTGCACAAGCATTGATATCGGGAGATGTTGGCAATGTCGGTTTACAAGATACACGTTTTTATGAAACACGTGTCCGCTGTTCTGATAAGAAGTGTAAAGAGACCTATACCTATAATGTCCGCTGCACCAAACGCGTCGTGAGTCTCTCAGCTGAACTTCGCATGGTTGATGTGACTAAAGGGGATATCATCTATGCCGATACCTTGAGTAAAAATGCAGAGTGGGCCCATTGTCAAGATGACTCACGTGCGATGCCCTCTAAAGAGATGGCAGGACAGCATCTTGCCAATGCCATAGCGAAGAAATTTGCCTATAAACTCACGCCGCATTACCGTACTTTTGAAGTCTCATTACTTGAAGATCCTGATCTTGATTATACGGATGAGCAAGAGTCCTATTTGGAAAATGCACTATTGTATATTGAACATAATCGCTACGACAAAGCAGAAAAGCTTCTTATTGATCTTATTGATTCGACCGGTCAGCAGAGTTATGTGGCTTTTTACAACCTCGGTGTTATCAAAGAGGCTCAAGGGCATTACCATGAAGCGCAAAATTATTATGGCATTGCTGATAATTTAATGATAGAACCTGTTGATGAGATTAATGCAGCATTTTTGCGAATTCAAACTGCTATTGAAAAGCGCAAGATAACGCAAGAACAGATGGCACGTTAAAACAGAGAAGGAATGCTAAAAATGATTAAAATACTTTTACTTTTTACAGCGGCATTACTGATATTTTCTGGATGTGGCAGTCAAAAGCGTGTAGTAGTGGCTCAAAAGGTATATCCGCCATGGTATGTAAATCCTCCTCAAAGTAATACGCAAGAGATGTATGAGACGGGTGAGGGGAGCACAAAAGAAGAGGCGATTAATAATGCACTCAGTATGATGATCTCGACTCTAAGCGTCTCAATAGAGTCAAGCTATCATAGTAAAACAGTTGAAAATCAAGGTGTCGTGGAGAATTTTCAAAAAACAGTCTCCAATGAGATAAAAAGCGATGTCAAAAAAATTCGTATCAGTCATTATGATGTTATTAAAACAGAAGATTTTGGTTTTAAAAAGTATCTTGTTCTACTCAAAGCAGATAAAAGAAAGATTTTTGAGAGTCTAGAACATGAACTGAATCAACGTTTTAGCATGATAGATAAGCGCCAGAAAAATATTGTGAATGAAAGCATCTTAAAGCAGATCACTTTTTATCAAGAAGTAAGGTCTGATCTTGCTGATGTTCCCGATACACTAACCGTGATGAATGTACTCGATAAAAAATTTGATGGTAATAACTATCTTAATAAAATTGAAACGCTCAACGTCCATCACTCTAAGTTGTTGGCAGCCATCTCATTTAGTATCAATAGTAATATTCAAGCAAAAAACCTTGTCGCTTCTGTACGTAATGGCTTGAGTGATAAACACTATCATATTGAAGCGTCATCAGGAAAAAATCATTTTAGAATTTCACTCAATTCCCATGTCGAAAAAGCCAAGGCTTATGGTTTTACACTCGCGCGCAGCGCTATTGCTATTAATGTTAAAGATTATAAGGGGATGATTATCGGAAGTAATAAACTCAATATCATTGGACAATCAACCCAAGGCTATGAGATAGCAAAAGAGAATGTTGCCATTAAGTTTAATAACATGGTTGAAAAAGAGGGAATTGAAAAAGTTCTAGGACTAAGTTTATAGGACACTTACAAAAGGAAGATTAAAGATGGGAAAAACAGTTGTCATACCAGATCCAAGAGAGGGCTTTTCTATGAAGATCAGTTCAAAGCAGCTAAGGCATCCA
>JAYEGP010000155.1:0-38669 GCA_034659135.1 Campylobacterota bacterium | reverse complement strand
AAAGTTCTAGGACTAAGTTTATAGGACACTTACAAAAGGAAGATTAAAGATGGGAAAAACAGTTGTCATACCAGATCCAAGAGAGGGCTTTTCTATGAAGATCAGTTCAAAGCAGCTAAGGCATCCAATTGACAGCAGTGAAAGCAAAGCCAAAAACTATTGAACTTGATGATATGTTTGATGAAGATGAAGAGTAGAACAGATTTTAAAACACTCCTTCAAATGACTCTATTTTTAAGTCTGTATGCTCTAGGACTTACTCCCTCATGACATTTAAAAAATCTTCCGAGTTGCGATAACGTATCAAAATTTAGAACATAAGCTATCTGCTTAATAGACATATCACTAAAACATAAAAGATACTGTATCTCTTTTATAATGCGAACGTGTATATATGAAAGTGCAGTATGATGAAGTGTCTGTTTTACGGTTGCACTTAGATGCTTAGGGGTCACTCCTAATATTTCTGCATACTCTTTAACACTTTTTTTCTGCCAGAAATGTTCTTGTATATGAATGAGATATTCTGCACACATCTGCTCGGCTCTTGTACGATACTTCCTCATATCTATATTTATCTTCTCGCGTTTGAGAATATATAGAAGTTGATAAATTAGTAGCTTTACGACTACTCTATGGTCATCTTTTTTTGCCTTTAATTCACTACTCATCTGCTCATAAATTGAAACAACTTGTGCATACAATGTCATATCTAATACAACATCTGTTTGACAATCTCTATGAAATTTTAAAAGTGACTCCTGTATTTCACTTACTAAGCTATCCTCTTGTATAAAAGATTTATTAAAGAGAAGTACATAGGTTCTTGAAGCAATTGTTTCATCTTTAAAGGAGTATATTGACCCAGGATTTACAAGCTGTAATGATTGTGGTTTAATCAGATAGTGGAACTGGTTTATCGTTCTTTTCGTCTCTCCCTCTAAGCGTAAGAAGAGTGCATAATAATTAAAACGCAAGGGGATGCCTTGGCTTCCTGTCTTGACATCATCAAGAAGCACTATGTCCTCAGCTTTAAAATCATCTGCAAAAAAATCCATTCCAAAAATAGGGTCTGGCTCAAATAGATATTTGTATGTATTTACAGTTTGCTCTATAGTGAAAAATGGAATTGATTTCAAAATTTAGCCTTTTTGAATTACAGTAATGGGCATATTAGCATATATTTTATAGTAAATACGACATATTGTATACTTTAGCGATTTTTTGCTCTTTTCCAAAAAATAGGTAAATGTTATTATTCTCACATATAAGGAGCATATCATGTTTAAGTTATCACTCAAATCAGTTCTCTTAGTTTTCGCATTAGCGTTTCTTATTAATGTTTCATCTCTTGGAGCAAGTGAACCTGCCTTTGTCCTCTCTCATGATGATAAAAATGTCAAGTGGGGAGCCTGTCCTCCTTTTTTAGGGGATGGTTGTAAGATCGCTGTTATACATGGCGATCCAGCAAAGGAAAATCTCGATATTTTCTTTAAAGTTCCAGCTGACTATGCCATACCGCACCATTGGCATACATCTGCTGAACGTATGATTCTTGTTTCAGGTAATTTGACTGTCACATATGACAATCAAGAATCAGAGCTTATTAAAACTGGGATGTATGCTTATGGACCTTCAAAAAGACCGCATACCGCATACTGTGAAAAAGGTGATGAGTGTGTTTTATTCATTGCTTTTGAAGAGCCTCTTGATGCTTTTGAAATCATGAAAGATTCAAAACACTAATCCATTTAAGGGAGGGGCTTCCTTCCTTACAATAATAAGAGGTGTCCATAAGTTAAAACTCTATTTCTACTTCTTTGGATTTTTGAATATAAAGTAAAACGTTTGTAACGCAGTACTGATCCACTTCATCTTTACCATTTCAATGTTTTTGACTTTTTGTAAGTGCACAACATAGAGTAACAGATCAGCTAAATCACTGACAGGGATGATTTCTCTGAACTTTTTTTATCAAACTTATATATCTTCATTGGACATAAGAAGCATCCAGAGTATGATAGTGTCTATCTTCTCAGGCGCTTTAACTTTCTCTAAATAACTATTGTACAACTCTCTGTTTTGAGATATTTCATCAAGTTGTTCACTGGCTTGTGTTTTTAAAAAATCAATTCTTTCTTCACTGAGCTTATCATTTTTATATTTATCTAATACGGGTTCTGCAATTTGAGAGGCATTTGCTTTTTTTCTTTAAGGTGTCCTTACATGTAAAGCTTTACATGTAAGGTGATAATTAACGTCCCATAGCGCGGTCAAGACTCGCTAATGAACGGTAGTAGTCATAGTACGATACCACCAAAGAAGCGAGTGAATCGATGTAACTTTGGCGTGCTTGTTGCAGTTCAATATAGTCTGATAATCCATGCTCATAACGTTTTTGTGCTTGGACATGTTTCTCTTTTGCGGCGACAGAGAGGCTTTGAGAGAGTTTTAGTGCGTCACGGTTTTTATAGAGATAGATATACGCGTTATCAACTTCTTCTTTTATACTAAGCTTTGCGCTATTAAGCAGGGCTTTTGCGCGCAATAAGGCAATCTTTGCCTCTTGTGTTTGTGCATCGGTTTTAAATCCTGAAAAAATATTCCACTGGGCACTTATGAGCGCTTTATACTGTTGCTCTGGAGTAAACATCTGTGCATCATCTTGGACATTTTGCAAGGTGTAATCACCTAAGGCATAGATACCAGGATAGTACTCTGCATCAATTGAACGTAGTTGTGACTCCGCTATCTTAATCTGTTCTATATAAGCTTTAAGCTCATAACGATGCGCAAAAGCGTAATTCTCAGCTTCTTGCAGCGGCATGGTATCATCTGGAAGCGAGTCATAAAGCCTTGTGTAATTAAGTTCTTCTTGATAGATCTCACCTAAGCTCTCCCCAGGGTTGATACCAATAATCTTTTCAAGTGACACAGTGTTGAGTTTAATATCATAAAGATTATTCTGTAGATCGAGTTGACCTTTGATCAGGTTAACCTCAGCATCGGTAACATCGATTTTTGTACGAATACCCGCTTCAAAATAACGCTGTGAACGGTAAAGTTGTTGCTTGTTAAGCTCAACATTTTCAGTATGAACGAGCAGTAAATTTCTGTTTTGAAGAAAGATATAATAGGCATTTTTAACATCAAAAATTTTGTTAGAGATGACTTGCTTTAATGTTGCTTCTGTCGCGTTGGCGTCATAAACAGCACTATCAATACTACCACCTGTCTTACCAAAATCATAAAGAAGTTGGGAGGCACTTAGGGTTCCACTTAAAATAGAATCACTTTGCATATCTCGGTTTTTGAGTTTATTACCGCCATAACCTCCATTAACAGCTACGTCAATAGTAGGAAGATAATAGGACTCGGCGGTCTTAATACGCTGTGAAGCGGCGTCAAAATCTAGTTGCGATACATTGATGTCAGGTGAGCGTTTTAGCGCCATAGTGATCAGGTCATCAAGTGTGTGTGCCGCATTTAGCAGTAAGGCTGAACTTAATAATAAAGAACTTACATGTAAGACTTTCATATTGACTCCCTTCTCGCAATTTCATCTTCTACTGAGACAAACTTCTCTCTCATTGTTTCAAGAAGAACATAAAGAACCGGCACAAACAGTGTCGATATAAAGGTTGCGGCAAGCATACCAAACATTAAAACAATACCGATAGACATCTGGGTAATCGCACCCGCACCTGTAGCAAAAGCAAGAGGAAAGATACCAAACATAAAAGATAAAATTGTCATCATAATGGCGCGAAAGCGTAGAGTTCCTGCATTGATACCAGCTTCTATAATGCCGATGCCGTTTTCTCGCTGCTCTTTAGCAAACTCAACAATAAGAATCGCATTTTTGGCCGCAAGGGCCACGAGCAGGACCAGTCCTACTTGTGCGAAAGTGTTAAGGGGCAGTCCCATCCAGTGAAGTCCACCCACCGCGCCGGCTACCACCATAGGCACAGAGAGAAGAATCATCAGTGGTAAAATCCAACTCTCATACTGAGCGGAGAGAACTAAAAACACCACTAAAAGAACAAAAACAACAACATAAATTTGTGAATTACCGGCTAATGTCTCTTGATAGCTCATACCCGACCACTCATAACCATAAGTGCTTGGAAGTACTTTTTTTGATATCTCATCCATCGCTTGCATCGCATCACCTGAACTGTATCCCGGTGCTGCTGCTCCATTGATCTGAATGCTTCGATACATATTATAGTGCGTGAGATTTTGAGGCCCAATCATCTCTTTGATCGTGATGAGCGCGTTAATGGGTATCATCTTGTTCGATGCATTTTTAACAAAGAGTTTATTGATGTCCTCTTTGGCACTTCGAAACTCTTTATCTGCTTGTACAAAAACACGAAAGACTTTACCAAATTTTGTAAAATCGTTGACATAGATGGAACCTAAATAGGCCTGCATGGTGGTGAAGAGATCGGAGATATTCACTCCAAGCACATTAGCTTTTTCCCTATCGACTTCAATATCATACATCGGATAATTCGTAGCAAATGTTGTAAAGGCGTAGGCAATTCGAGGATCTGCAAATGCCGCTTTAATGACTTCATTGGCGTAATGCTCAAAGGTATCGAGATCACCAGAGAGATAATCTTGAAGTCTAAAGTCAAATCCGCCGACATTTCCAACACCGGGGATACCCGGCATATTGAAAGCGGCTATATTCGCTTCGCTCACAGTGGCAGTTTTCCGTTTTATCTGCTGTATGATTCCAAAAACGCTGTTTTGCTTTGTCGTTCTTAGACTCCAATCTTTTAAAGAGACAAACATGGCTAAAGCTGAGCCATCCATCGCGGATGTGATAATATTATAGCCCTCAACACTAACTATATTTTCAACTCCATCGATAGCGTAAATAATAGCTTCAACTTCTTTTCTGACTTGACTCGTTTGTGCGAGTGATGTTCCTGGTTTCAAGTTGACAGAAACCATACAGACTCCCTTATCCTCTGAGGGCACAAAGCCGCTTGGGGTGATCGCAAAGAGGTAGTAGGTTAGATAGAAAATGCCACCCATAACCAGAATCATATAATATCTGAGTCTGATAAGCAGAGTAATGGCTCTTTTGTATTGTGCCGTGATCCCATTAAAGAGAGCATCAAACTTTCTAAACACAATGAATTTCTCTTCACCTTCTTTTTGTCTTTTAATGATGATAGCACTAATAGCGGGAGAGAGCGTCAGTGCATTTAAAGAGGAGACTAAAACGGCAAAGGAGATGGTGAGTGCAAATTGTTGATAGAGTGCTCCGGTGATTCCAGGAAGGAGTGAGACGGGAATGAAAACAGCCACTAAAACCAAAGTCGTAGAGATAATGGGACCGATAAGCTCTATCATCGACTTTTTAACCACTTGAGGCATGCTCAGATCAGGTTCTTTATTCATAATGACTTCAACATTTTCAACGACCAAGATCGCATCATCCACAACAATACCGATAGCCAAGATTAGTCCAAAAAGGGTTAAGAAGTTTATGGAAAAACCACCGGCTATCTGCATGGCTGCAAAGGCGCCAATGAGAGAGACTGGAATCGTTGCTGCTGCGATAATAGTCGGTCTCCATGAACCTAAAAAGATAAAGATAATGATCATAACCAGAGCAATCGCAGTATAGAGGTTCTCTACAACATTATTGATTGCCACTTTGACGTACTTTGTGGTATCGTAAGGCACTGCGTAACTTACACCATCGGGAAAACGACTTTCAAGTCTCTGCATTGTCTCTTCGATTTTTTCACGAATTTCAAGAGCGTTAGCTTCACCAAGTTGATACACACCAATAAGTCCGGTCGGTTTTTTAGCACTGATCGCATTCCAATCATAGCTTTCACTTCCTAGCGTCACACGAGAGACATCACTTAGATAAACCAAAGAGCCATCTTCTTTATACTTTAAAACAATCTTCTCAAATTCAGAAGCATCGGTGAGTCGGCCTTTTGTCGTGAGGGTGAATTCTTGTTTCTGATTATCATAGCTTGGTGTTCCACCCACTTTACCGATAGAAGCCTGTTTGTTCTGATTTTGAACTGCGTTGATGACTTCCATAGGCGTCATATTAAGCGCTTTGAGCTTGTCAGGATCGAGCCATATTCGTATGGCATATTTTTTCTCACCCATATTCTGGGCTTTACCGACTCCGGGAATTCTTTTGATCTCATCTAAAACGTTGATATTGACAAAGTTACTTAAAAAACTGTCATCGTATCGCTCATCACCGCTAATAGCAATAAGACAGACTAGCGAAGGGCTTTTTTTATCAACAATGACACCTTGTTGTGTCACTTCTGCTGGTAGTGATGCGGTTGCGGTAGAGACTTTATTTTGAACATCAACGGCGCCGATATCGATATCATATCCCGGTTCAAAGTAGATATTGATACTCGATGATCCACTCGCCGTAGAAGAGGAGTCCATATAGATGACACCTTTGATACCATTGAGTTTATCTTCTAAAACACGCGTCACGGTATCTTCGACAACAAAAGCATTGGCACCGGTGTAGGTTGCGCTAACATTAACAGTAGGTGGTGCCACATCAGGGTACTCAGATATCGGTAAAATCGCTAAAGAGACTAAGCCTGAAACAATAATGATTAAAGAGATAACAATGGCGAGAATAGGCCTTTTAATAAAGGTAACGGAAAACATCTGCTACTTCTTTTCAGGAATGAGATTATTACGGCTTAAAATGGCTTTTATACCTTCTGTGTCAGTCACATCCGTAGCCTTAACAGCTCTCTCTGGTTTTAGTTTTACCAGAGCTGATACAATAAGCTTGTCACCATCTTTGAGACCCTCTTTGACACTAACATAATATTTTGTGGTGTAGTTTGTTGTGATATCAACTCTTTTCGCCTTACTGTTTTCATCAACAATATAGACAAATTTTCCGAGCTGATCGGTAAAAATAACCTCAGGCGGAATCATTAAAAATTTATATTTATCATTGATAAAGAGATTGACATAAACAAAGGTTCCTGGAAGAACAGCGCCTTTTTTATTATTGATAGTGGCGCGCATTGTGACTGTAGAGGTGAGAGGATCAACAATATTATTGGCAAAGTCTACATGTCCATCAAGTCGAATCGCTTTGCCACTGCCTTTAACTTCTATAAAAGCATCAGGCTTCTCTTTGTTTCTATACTTTTGAAACAGTCTGACATCATCTTGGGAGGGTGAGAAATAGGCATAGATAGGATCAATACTCATGATGGTTGTCAGTAAGGTTGACTCTCCTTGACCCACAAGATTACCGATATCCACACGTCTAGCACTGACTCTTCCGCTGATAGGCGCTGTGATAATGGTATAACCCAGCTGTAACTCGGCTTTATGTATCTCAGCCTCATCTCCCGCTATCTCTGCAAGCAAACCTGCTTGTTGAGCCTGATACTGCTCTAAGGTAGCACGAGGTGCTAATCCCTCTTCTACAAGTGGAGCATATCGATTGACATCAGAAATAGCTAAGGCAAGAGATGCTTCATTTTGTGCTTTTTTGGCTTTTGCCGCATTAAGCGCCGCAATATATTCGCTCTGCTGAATCTTAAAAAGCTTATCGCCTTTTTGAACCATCTGCCCATCTTTGAAGTAGATCGCTTCAAGAACTCCTGAAACTCGAGCTCTAACCTCTTGCTCACTGCTGGCTTTTGTCATTCCTGTAAACTGTTTCCAGATAGGAACCGCATCTTTTTTAAGGCTAATGGTATTAACCTGAAGCGGTGGTATCTCTTTTTTGACGTGAACTTTTTTCTCTTCACACGCGGTGAAAAACAATAAGCTGAGCATTAAAGCGCTGTTTAAAAATTTTGATGACATACGGAATCCTATATTGATGACGAATTGGTAGAAATAGTTCTTATTGTACCGTATTAGAGGTGCCCTAAGGTATAATTAGAAAAAAACCTGAAGGTTTTGTGTGAGATACGCGCTTCTCTTACTATTTTTCACTTATAATCTTTTTGCTTTCTCACTGCCTTTTTACTTTAAAGGTAATGAGACACTCTCTGAGCGTGAACTCTACAGCGCCATAGGCTTTGATAAACCCTACTTTTATCAGTTTTGGCGTGATGAGCCTCACTGTGAAGCGTCAAATACACAACTTTATAAAACGATATTACAAGACTATTATCGCAGTAAAGGTTTTTATCACGCCTCAATACGTATTAGTATTAATGAGGAGAGGATCACTTTTAAAATTCAAGAAAAAGATTTTATTGAAGTGGCAGATATCTCGATGATATCTGATATCGATTTTAAAGATTATCTCACTTTACATGTAAGGGATCGCTTTGAAGCAGGGCGTTTTGTAGCGGATAAACAGGCCATCATGGATTATGCCCAAGATCAAGGGTATTGTAATGCTGATTTATCCTCTAAGGCATGGATTGATAAGGAAGAGAATCAAGCCTATCTGCTCTATGAACTCCATAAGGATAAGACCTGTCATTTTGGTGCCATAAATGTCACGGATAGTAGTGGGTTTGATCCGTGGTTAATACAATCTTTTTTACGTTTTAAAGAGGGTGAAAAATACTCTAGTGAAAAGATTCGCCAAAGTTATGATCTTCTTTATGCACAAGGAGGACTGGCTAAGGCAACGATTGAGCCTAAAGAGCATAATGGCACAAAAGTACCCATTGATCTTTATGTGAGTCGGCGTGATGAGCCGATACGCTTTCGTACGGGTATCGGTGTTAATAGTGATGAGGGCATTATTTTACAAGCTGGAGTCATCCATCGTAACTTTTTCGATAATTTAAAAACCTTAAGCCTTGATGCACGCTATTCTGAGATCAAGCAAGTGTTAAAAAGTACCTTTACGATGCCCTTAATAGATCATAACCTTTTTGGTACGACAATCGGGTATAAAAACGAGCATTTTGATGGCTACAAAGAGAAGAGTAAATACATGACACCGTATCTGCAACAGTATGATCAACCGCACTCTTTTAAAGAGGCCATTTTGATTGATAATGCCATCACCTATGACAGCAGTGATTCTGATCTCTTTAGTGAGAGTAATCTTCTGATTAGTTCCTTGATCTTTAACTGGAAGTATGACATTAGAGATAAACTGCTTGAGCCGACTCAAGGGTATTATCTTTTTAGTGATATTCAAGGCTCTTATAAATCTCAAATCTCTGACTCGACATATATCAAAGCCTTACTAGGTGCGGCGCGACTTTTTTCATATTATCAACATGTTTTTGGTCTTAAGGCGAGTCTTGGAAGTATCCGTCTCTATGATGGGGCGCTTCCCGCTTCGTATCGATTTTATGCGGGAGGAATGAACTCAAATCGTGCCTACTCGTATCGTATGTTAGGGCCCACAAATGATAGGGGTGACCCAACAGGCTTTCACTCTTTAGCCGAGGCAACTGCCGAGTATCGCTTTCCTATCTTAGGTGATCTTAGGGGGGTGGTTTTTAATGATATAACACTTATCGGTCAAGAGTATCTCCCCGATCAGAATAAGCCTTATGTTGCTCTAGGAACAGGCTTACGTTACAGTACTCCCATTGGACCCTTTGCCATCGATATTGCGATGGATGTGAAAGACCCCAGTCAGTATGCGGTGCATTTTCATATTGGGGAGCTGTTTTAATGTTAAAGCTACTCTATCTGATATTTCATTATCTTGCTCTGTTTTTAATCAGTCTGATTTTTATCGCACTGCTTATTGTCTATCATCCAAGTTTTTTTACACTAATCTCCAAGCAGCTTGCTGATAATGATATTGTCTCCTTTTCCCGTATAGAAGGGGCTATAGGCGATAAAATTATATTACATAATATGAACTATAAAGATCAACTTTTTATTGAAAAAATGACCATCAAATATAATCTCCTTTCTCTTATATTTGAAAAGAAAAAAATTAACAGCATTGAGATTATAAAACCGCTCATTAAGCGAGAACTTTTTGAAAATGAGAGCCATTCTAGTAGCGACACCAAAATAGATATTCCAGATTTTCTGATTGAATCCATAGTGATTAACGAGGCAATCATTCAAGATTCTCTTGAGTATCAAACGTCTTTAGATATTACGAATCTTGCATATAAAATGAGTAGCTATACCATAGAGAAGATCAATACACTAGGTTTACATGTAAAGAGCGACCCTCATGTTTTTGTAGCGCTTAAAGCAGACAAGCTACGGTATGATACCGCCTTACATGTAAAGGATATTCGAGCTAGCGTAGATGTTGATAATAACCGTATTGAACTGCAAGGTGCTATCAAAAACAACACCTTAAAAGCCCACTCCCATATGAGCTATAATCCAAGATTGACTCAAGAGATCGATAGCGTATTTGTTGCTATTCCAAAGCGCTTGGCACTTACTATTGAAGCCGCCAATTTTCAATCGGCCAAAGTCACTACAAGAGTTGAGTATTTAGCATTTCAAGAGCACAATATTACCCTCAGCAATAACATCATTGAGGCTTCATTTAACTATAGTGATGATTATCTCGCTTTACATGTAAGGCAAGATATCAATGAAAGCAAGGTAGGTCTTAGTGCAGAACATCATCTTAGGGTAGGATTTGATGGTAGTGTCGTTGATAATTTTATCTTAAAAGCTAAAGCTAAGCAGATGCATGTGCCATTTGAAACCTTAGAGGGAGTGTTTGAATATCATCACAATCAGTTGGCGTTAGCGCTTACGAGCCCTTGTAGTCAAACAAAACTGCACAGTAGTGATTTAAATCGCTTTACATTGCAAAGCAGCATAAGAGATCTGAATCTGAGTTTTATACCCAGCTTACCGCCATCACTGAAAAAATACCCTATCTCTTCAGATCTTAATCTGACGTATCACCTCAGCACTGATAGACTTAAAGGCGAAGTGAATGCGAATACGGAGCACACTTCGTATAGGGGATCGCTTCGGTATGATACCAAGCATTTTAGTACCGATGGCACCATTTCAACCGATGGAAATACAAGTTTTTGGAAATCGGTACCTTTAAAAAATATGGACACAATCCATCTCATCACAGACTTAAGTCTTGAGACTTCAATGCTCTATCTTAATTCTGAAGAGTTACATGTAACCCTCTTTGAAGATAATAAAAATATAGAAGGCTGGGGATCGTTCTCCTCATCAGAGTTTAATTTCAGAGGTAACTTTGATGAAAATCGCACGCTTTTTAACATCAACTCAAGTATCCCTTCGCTTTATACCGCCATAGATTCACTCTATGATATGAACCTCTCTGAGGGGATGATCTTTGATTGTGAAGTTGATGTGAATGCTACGGTTTTAATAGATGAGACCTTACATGTAAGCACTGCGCTTAACCTGCCGTGGTATCTGGCTATGAGTGATGAGGATAACATCATCTATGGTACGGATGCCAATATCAGCCTTAGTGTCGAAGATAATGTTTTGCGTATTGATCGTTATAATATTGATCTCTTTGGACGTGAATTCTTTGCCACAAAACCATCTACTTTACATGTAAGCAAAAACAGTCGTGTTGATATTGAGACATTTTGGATCAATGATGGCATACAAGTGGATGGAAGCTATGGCTTAGATACGAAGGTACTGCAGCTCAATGCCAATGCTGAGTCGTACCACTATAAAGGCGAAGAGGGCGAGGGTGACATTGACTTACATGTAAGGCTTTACCATGATGAAAATAGCACAAGCGTAGAGGGTCAGGTTGAGCTTAAAGAGATGCTTATTACCTATAAGCCTATTGATTCTGGTGTCATAAATGATGAGGATATCATCGTAATTCAAGATGTTAAAGCCCCAAAAAAGAGCCCACTGGCTCTGAATATACAGATATTCTCATCACAAGCCATTCGCTATAAAACCAAACAAATCGATGTGACATTGACTCCTGATATCACGCTCTATAAAGAGCCTGAAAAAGAGCTCGAACTGCTTGGTTGGGTAGTCACCGACCAGGGACGTGCATGGAATTCTGGTTCAGAATATACCATTAAAAAAAGTGAACTCTATTTTGCCGGGGGTGAGTCGATTAATCCTTATCTGAACCTGCACCTTTTTTACGAGATTGATCTTAAAGAGATCGATATCTATGTCACGCATATGCTCAGCTCACCCGTAATGCTCTTCACCTCAAACCCGCCCATGAGTCAGAGTGATATTATCAGTTATCTTCTTTTTGGAACACCGGCAAATGACAGCTTTGAGAGCGACTCTAGTAATTCGAACGGTATTAATGCCGCCAATATCTTTTTAGGAACCGGTCTTAAACAGATGATCGGCGATACTACGGGGTTAGGCGTTGATACCTTAAACCTCTTAAGTAAAAAAGATGGTGGTGTCGGTTTTGAAGTGGGTACACGCATCAGTCGTGATGTGCGTGTGATCTTAAAAAATGATGATATCTTCTCGATGGTTTTACAGATGAACCTGAGTCGAAATCTTCGTCTGGATGTAGATGTTCAAGAGACGGGGCAGGGCGTGAATATTATTTACGTTAAGGATTATGAAGATATATTTAATCACTCTGCATCAAATTAGTATCTAGCTTATAGGTAGATAAAACCGTAGAAATATTTTTTACTTTGGCATGAACTTTGTGCTTCATTGGATAAAGTGGCGAAGAGAGATGAATATTTCAAAATAAGGAAATACATGAAAGCAGCAGATAAAAATTCTACAAGGGTGCAGTCGCTCAGCGATCTTGCGACCTTGGCAGATTATTCACTTATGGAGAGACTAAACGCTGATCCTGAGGCCAAATCAGATGCTTTAGACTATGCTCCAAGGGAAGTCTTTAGTGGACACTATGTCCCGGTGAATCCTACGCCAATTGAAAACCCTAAATACATCGCACATAGCAAGAACTTTTTTAATGAATTGGGCTTTTGTGATACTCTGGCAACATCAGAGGATTTTATTCAGATGTTCTCTGGGGACACTTCTCATTTACCTGAGCCTTTACGCCGTTTTGGTTGGGCAACAGGATATGCGCTCTCTATCTATGGAACCGAATATTATGAGCAGTGTCCTTTTGGTACGGGCAATGCTTATGGCGATGGTCGTGCGGTCTCCATTCTTGAAGCGGTGATTAAGGGACGACGCTGGGAGATGCAGCTTAAAGGTGGTGGCAGAACGCCTTACTGCCGAGGTGCTGATGGTCGCGCGGTACTGCGTTCAAGTGTTCGTGAGTTTTTGGCACAAGAACATATGCATGCTTTAGGCATCCCAACATCACGCTCTTTGAGCCTGTATACTTCAAAAACAGAGACAGTAAGGCGCCCATGGTTTACGAAAGGGTCGTACTCAAAAGATCCCGAAGTCATGATCGAAGAGGCTGTTGCCATTACCACGCGCGTTGCACCTTCATTTATTCGAGTAGGTCAACTTGAACTTTTTGGTCGTCGCGCACGTAAAAATGAGCACCCAAAAGCGATGGAGGAGCTTGAAAAACTTCTCTTGCACTTGATTGATCGTGAATACAGCGACGTCATCGATCAAAGCTTGCCCTTAGTTGATAAAGTGCTTTTACTAGCACAAGAGTTTCGTCGTCGTCTTAGCTCACTTGTGGCACATTGGATTCGTGTTGGCTACTGTCAAGGAAATTTTAATAGCGATAACTGCGCCGCAGGCGGATTCACGCTCGATTATGGTCCATTTGGGTTTATTGATATATTTGATCCCAAATATCAGCCATGGACGGGTGGCGGAGTTCACTTCTCGTTTTTAAATCAAGCTAACGCTGCTGAGTCTAACTTTCATATGTTTTGTGTGGCGTTGAAACCGCTCTTAGCATCAGATCAGAACGCTTTAAATCGCTTAGGTGAGACTAGAAATGGCTTTTCTACAGTGATGCAAGAAGAGACAGAATGGATGTGGGCTGCGAAGCTTGGGTTAAAAACCTTTGATGCAAATCTGTTTAATGAACTCGTAAGTCTTATGATAGAGACCTCTGTTGATTATACGATCTTCTTTCGTGAACTCTCTAGCGTACCTGAAGAGATAAGCCCTCTCATAAAAAGCTTCTACGGTGATGCTATACTCAAGGGTACACTGCTAAAGCGCTGGTCCGAGTGGCTAGAAAAATGGAAATCACGCATTCAAAGTTCCAATCAGGCAGAGATTAATGCTACTTCGCCAGAATCTTGTGAAAAGCTTTCAGAGCAGATGAGAGCTGTTAATCCAAAGTACACCTTGCGAGAGTGGCTTCTTGTTCCTGCTTATCAACAAGCTAACAAGGGAGACTATAGCCTCATTGAAGCGTTACAAGAGGTGATGACAAATCCCTATGCTGAACACTCGAATGAGATAGAGGAGGCATATTACAGAGAAAAGCCCTCTGAACTCTTTGAAATTGCTGGCATATCCCATCTTAGCTGTTCGTCATGATTACCAATGATAAGTTACGTAATCTATGCTAAAATTAGAACATGAACTATCAAAGTGCCTGTAAGGATTGCGGTGTCATTGTCGAGTATGATAAAGAGGATCTTGATCACAATTTTTACTGTCCACGATGTAAGGGTCTGATATATGCTCCTGGGGAACAGTTCTTGTATGTCATTATTATGGCTTTAGCTGCTCTTGTCTCTTTCATACCGACACTTTTTTTACCTGTGCTCACTCTAGATATGGCAGATCAGATTCAGTCCACGACACTTTTAGGTACGATTGGAGAGTTTTTTGATGGTGGTAATTTTATAGTGAGCATTATCATTCTTTTAACGGGTATCGTCATTCCTCTGAGCATGTTAGGACTTTTGCTACTCATTTTGGTACCTCTGCATTTTGGAAAACGACTCTCTAATATGAAGCTTTTTTACAAAATTTACGCTTTTATTCGACATTGGGGCATGGCTGAAGTCTATATGATCAGTATATTGGTCTCGGTTATTAAACTTCAAACCATGGGAGACCTCAGTATCGATGCGGGATTTTTTATCTTTGTCTTTTTTCTCATCTGTTTTTACATCACCATTGTCTGGTTTAACCCAGATGATATCTGGCATGGTCATGTATTACAAGACTGATATCAGTGAAAACAGACAGCTCTGTTTGAAGTGCGAACTTCTAAATGATAGGGATGACCTTACATGTAAACAGTGTGGAAGTACCCTTCATCAGCGTAAACCTTATTCATTGGCATTGACATGGAATTACACGATAGTAGCGATGTTGTTTTTAATTCCTGCAAACTTATTACCGATGATGATCATTACAAAGCTCGGTATTGATGAGGGTAATACTATTATGGAAGGTATTATCTACTTTGTCAAATATGGGGAGATGAGTATTGGAATTATTATCTTTATTGCTAGTATTGCGGTACCAATCTTTAAAATAGGTGTACTGCTATTATTGCTGGCAATAGTGCATTTTAAGCTTCACAATTATGCCAATGTGGGGATTCGTCTGTACCGCATTATTGAACGTATCGGGAAATGGTCACTCTTGGATATTTTTGTTGTTGCTATAATGATTGCTATGGTACAGTTTCAAAACTTGGCAACGGTGAATGCAGGTGGCGCGGCATTTACCTTTGCACTTGCCGTGATATTAACGATGCTCGCAACAGAGAGTTTTGATCCTCGTTTGATGTTTGATTTTGAAAGAAGGAAACAAGATGCAACATAGTCCTATAGAACGAAAACGCTCTTCATCCACGGTTATTGTCTGGATTATTCCTTTGCTAGCTCTTATGTTGGCAGGTTGGATGTTATATAAGTTTTACAGTGAACGCGGGACAGAAATTGTCATTACCTTTAAAGATGGAAGCGGTCTCCTTGAGCGCAAAACTCTTTTGAAGTATAAAGGTATCGTTGTAGGACATGTTACTAAGATTGAACTGCATGCTTTGGATATCTCTAAAGTGGATGTCTCTATCTCTGTTAATAGTAATGCTATTAGTGCGGTGGCGCGTGAGGGCAATGAATTTTGGAAAGTTAAACCTAAGGTGACTTTGACAGAAGTTTCTGGACTTGAAACTATTGTAGGTGGACTCTATATAGAGATCTATCCTGCAAAAAAGACATTTGAAGAGCTCTATAAACTCCCTAAAAAATATGAATTTATTGCAGCAGAACATAAGCCTTTTAATCAGTTAAACCCTGGAGTTCAACTTTTATTAAAAGATAAAGTGGGGCGTTTTGCCCTTGATACGCCTATTATTTATCGTAAATTTATAGTAGGGCATATTGTTGAGCGTGAATTGACACAAGAGGGTGTAGAATATATTGTCCATATTGAAGAAAAATATAAACATCTTGTGAAAAGTGATAGTCGGTTTTGGGGAATTAGTAGCGTTGACTTTAAGGCCTCTATGGCTGGT
This sequence comes from Campylobacterota bacterium, assembly GCA_034659135.1. Taxonomy (GTDB): domain Bacteria; phylum Campylobacterota; class Campylobacteria; order Campylobacterales; family Sulfurimonadaceae; genus S010-53. The sequence continues at coordinate 22,345 of JAYEGP010000155.1, read as the reverse complement.
ATTAAGCTAAAAGTTGACTCACTGGCAACGCTTATTGCTGGGGGTATCACTTTTAATTCCAATGATTCCAATGAATCCAAAGCCTGTTTTAAGATGGACAAAATCGCAGAGTTTGATCTCTACGAAGATGAAGAGGCGATACAATTCGATCAAAATATTATTACATTAGAAGGTTCTAGGGCTTATAACATTGATCCAGATTTAAGTGCGGTCTATTATAAAGGTGTGGCAGCGGGTAAAATTGAAGGCATTCATTACGATCCTTTACATGATAGTACGTATTTTAAGATCAGGCTCAAAAAAAGTTTTTCAGCACTGATTAAAGATAAGGGCTATTTTTGGATTGTAGAGCCAAAGTTTAATCTTAATGGTATCTCAGGACTAGACGCTATTGCTAAAGGACCGTATATTACCTTTATGCCTCACAAGGGTGAGCCTAATGAAAACGATCATTTTACTTTACATGTAACACCACCAAAAAATGATGGAACGCGCATTACGCTTATGGCTAAAAATATTGGAGCACTTCGTGTGGGCAGTGGTCTCTTTTATAATGATATTGAGACAGGCTATATTAGTGATATTAAGCTTGCAGAAGATAAAAAAAGTCTCGTTTTGAGTGCCATTATTGAAAACAGACACAAGGCACTCTTCAATGACAGTTCACTCTTTTATTTAAGAAATGCAGTCGAAACTGATATCTCACTCTCGCAAATCAAGATTAAAACAGGCTCACTTAAGTCGATCATTCAAGGTGGTATCGCTTTTGATACCAAAAATTTTGACGCTTTAAAAAAGAAAAAAACCTTTAAGCTTCATAATGATTACCTTGATATTGAAACCACACGTTATCTCAATAATGGTGGAAAGTTTTTAACACTACATGCTAAAGCAGCTGCTTCTATAAAAGAAGGTGCTCCGATCTATTACAACCGTTTTAAAGCAGGTGAAGTTCTTAGTCTTGATTATAATGAAAGCACTGATCTTATTGATATTGATATCTATGTAGAAAAACGCTTTGCTCATAAGATCAACAGTTCAACACGTTTCTATAATGCAGGGGGACTTGATGTTTCGCTGGACTTTCCAAATCTTAATGTACATATGGACTCTTTGCAGAGCCTTGTCTCTGGTGCTATCGCTTTTATAACGCTTAACACCTTAGAGAACAATACGTCTAGCCAATACACCTTGTATGAAAATCGAAAGATTGCGCAAGATCAGAGCTATAAAGCAACATTAACACTTGATAGCGGTATGAATCTTCGTAAAGGAAGTAAGATTATCTATAAAAATATTGTCATAGGAAACGTGAGTGACGTGAGCTTAGTTAAGGATCAGGTAGAAGTCCTCATGAGTATCGATAAAGCGTATAAAGAGCTGATGCGTGAAGATAGTCTGATATCACTTTCAAAATTTGAACTGGGCTTAGAGGGTGTTAAAAATGCAGGGGCAATCATTAGTGGACCCTCCTTACATGTAAGGCTTGGTCGTTCAGAAGTATTGGGTAAAAGTTTTATACTCAAAGATATTATAAGTCATGAAAACCAGCTAAGAGAAGGCCTTCGTATTGTACTCTCTGCAGATCGTCGTAGTTCGCTTAAAGTGGGATCTCCTCTCTTGTATCGTCAGGTTAAGATTGGTGATGTCGAGCAGTTTCGTTTAAGTGACAATGCCACACAGGTGGAATTTTCACTTTTTATTGAACCGTGTTATGCACATTTGGTACGTCAAAATTCACGTTTTTATAACGCTTCCGCCTTGGGTGTCGAGATCGGTTTAGGTGGTGTGAAAGTTAAAACTGAAACCCTTGAAACCATGATGGGTGGTGGTATTGTTCTCGTTACCCCGACAGACTATAAAGATGAAGCTAAAACCATGCAGGTCTTTAAACTTCATAACGAACCAGAGGGCGAGTGGCTTAATTGGCATCCGCGTTTAAGCAGTAGTAATGCTATGTGTCAGTAGCACCATAATAGCGATATCGTGCTAATATCTTTTTAGCCCAAGGTGATTGCGTGGGCACTTCATGCATCACTCCATTCTCCCCAAAGAGACTCTTTTGTGTTGTTTCTAAGATTTTTTGAGCACTGATAAGCTCACTACTTGTGACAGCGTAGAGTTTTTCTGACAGATCGATCTGAGAAGGATGAATCACTGTTTTACTGATAAAACCTTCCAAGAGATCTCGCTTCACTTCAGCGATAAAACCTAATTCATCTTTGTAAAAAGGATAAACGGGAGCGCTAATGTCATAGCCTGAAGCCTTGAAAACAGTCAATAAGTTTGCCATAACTAAAGAGGGTGCCAACATCTCATAAATACTTAAGGTTTGAGAGCGACGTAAGCCAAGTTGACGGAACATATCTTCAGCACCAAAACGAATGAGTAAAATTTTCTCTTTGAATTGATCTAGGTAGTTTTTAATCAGGTGCAGTGATTGAGGATTAAAAAGCTCTTCGCCTTCTATGGAGGGCATAATATAAAAGTCATGCCTTTGAAGAAGATCTAAATACCCACTCATATTCTCAAGAGAGAATTTTGGCAGAATAAAGCCGTCACATTTCTCTATGCCTTTTACATGTAAGAGCTTTTGAAGTACTTCGGTATTTTTAGGACGGATAAAAACAAAAAGTTCACTGCTTTGATAATCATCTAACAGTATTTTAATTCGCTCTAAAACGCGCTCAAGTTCTTTTACATGTAAGCCATCTTCGGTATCAATAACAAGGCTTCTTAAATTCGTAAAACGTTTTCTACTGAGGATATCTTGAAGATTTTTATGATTAGCAGGAACGAACAGCGTTGCACCTAAGGCTATAGCGTCTATCTCTCTTTTCACTAATAGCCTCTTAAATAGTACCCGACACGGTAGCGAATGAGTGTTTTTTGATCGGGTCTAGGATAGCGACTATAGGCATATTCTATGGTCTCTTTTGTGGTGTCATCTAAGATATAAAAACCACTGCGTTCGACGAATTTGATATCTGAAATATCACCATTAGGATAGAGATAAAACTCAACAATATTATGCTCATTGACGCGTAAGTTATTAGGGAGATTAACACCGCCAACACGGTTAAGAACCTGTTGGGTGATACGTCGCATGATCTCTTGATTATCAAGAATATACTTCTGCTCACCTTCGCTTAGCTCCCCAAAAGTATCGCCATAGGCTTCTTTAATATCTTGACTCACACGACTTTCTCGTTTTGTTGGTGTATGCGACTCTTTGGCTTTTTTCTCCGGTTCAACTTCTTGAGAAAGAAAACTATAAAGCTTATTGTGCTCTTTTTTAGGTGCTTTAGTTGTATTGACTTCCACAGGCTCTTTGGGTTTTTCTATAGGTTTAGGTTTCTTAACAGGAATATAAGGCTTTTTTGGTGGCAGAGGTGCTGTTTTTTCTGGCTTAGGTTTTGGTTTTGGCTGGGGTTTAGGTTTATTAATGGGCTTAGGTTTTATCGGTTTTTCGGCGGGTTTGACAAAAGGTTTTTCAACAAGCTTTTTAAGCTGTTCTCCTTTAGGCATGGGTGGTGCTAGCTCAGGTTCTTTGATTTTGTTTTTTTCTAAAGACTCTTTTTTTGCTTTTGGGTTCTCTTTGAGTGATACTTTAATGCGTTGCTCTTGTTTTTTTGCTTTTGGCTTTAGCTCAGAAGTAAGGCTTCCTAAAAAGATAAAAAGTATTATCAATACTACATGTAAAAGTAGGGCAATTAAAAAAGCAGCAGTTGAGCGTCTCATCAGTTCCATTTTGTATCAAAATTGGCGTATTATAGCCAAAGGTCATTAACGATATAATATCAAAAAATTATAGGATGATATTTTATGAGTACAACTGCATCACTTCATGCTTTCGAAGAAGCACAAGAACTTATTCCTGGAGGTGTTAACTCACCGGTTCGTGCTTTTAAAAGCGTTGGAACAAGCCCCATTTTTATTAAAGAAGGTCGGGGTGGACAACTTATAGATATTGATGACAACAGCTATGTTGATTATGTACAGAGTTGGGGACCACTAATCTTTGGCCATCGTGATGAGAGTATTGAAAAAGCGGTGCTTGAAGCGGTTAAACATGGTTTAAGTTTTGGCGCTCCAACCTTAGCTGAAACAGAGCTTGCTAAAGAGGTCGTTTCAATTTTTGACTCAATTGACAAAGTACGTTTTGTCAGCAGTGGAACCGAGGCGGTCATGAGTGCCATTCGTTTAGCACGTGGTTTCACGGGTCGTGATGACATCATAAAGTTTGAAGGCTGCTATCATGGACACAGTGATTCACTTTTGGTGCAAGCGGGTTCTGGCGCGGCAACGTTTGGGAATCCAAGCTCACCCGGTGTTCCAGCTGATTTTACTAAGCATACGCTGCTAGCGAAATATAATGATATCGAAAGTGTCAAGAGATGTTTTGAGCAGAGCAGTGATGTCGCTTGTATTATTATTGAGCCAATTGCGGGAAATATGGGTCTTGTTCCCGCTGATAAAGATTTCTTAGCCCAGTTGCGTTCACTGTGTGATGCACAGGGAGCACTTCTTATTTATGATGAAGTCATGAGTGGTTTTCGAGCAACACTCTATGGGGCTGAAAGTATTACGGGTACAAAACCTGATATGCTGACTTTAGGTAAGGTCATTGGTGGCGGTATGCCAGTGGGTGCCTTTGGTGCTAGAGCTGAGATTATGGCACAGCTCTCACCAGAGGGGCCTGTCTATCAAGCGGGAACATTGAGTGGTAATCCTGTGGCTATGGCAGCGGGACTTGCAGCGATTACTAAGATAAAAGCAAATGCACCTGTTTATAAGATTTTGGAAAGTCGTGCGACACGTCTGGTTAATGGAATGAAAGAAGCGGCTGCTAAGCATGATATTGCTTTACAAGTTGATGTACGCGGTTCAATGTTCGGTTTTTTCTTTAATGAAAACAGCGTTTCAGATTTTGATGATGCGGCAAATAGTGATCTTGAGATGTTTGCCGCTTTTCACACAGAGATGATGAAAGAGGGCTTTTATTTCGCATGTTCTCAGTTTGAAACAGGGTTTATCTCTACCGCAACAACGGATCAGATGATCGAAGACACTATTGCTGCAAGCCAGCGTGTATTTGGACGAATTCATGGCTGAAGAAGAAAATAAACCACGACTAAAACCTGTTATTGAGGGAGCTGAATCACTCTCTCTTGGAATCTCTATGGTCGTTGCTGTTCTTATGGGTGTGGGTATTGGATTAGGGCTAAAGCATCTTTTTGAAGTCAACTGGCTCTTATGGGTGGGTGTTTTTATCGGTATTGCAGCGGCATTTTTAAATGTCTACAAAGCGTATTCAAAACAGTATAAAGAGTTTGAAAAACTCTCAAAAGACCCCCGATACAATCATCAAAAATATTTAGATGACGATGAGGATGATAAATATTAAAGCATTAATTTTAATACAGGCTATAATCTTTTCGCTCTGGATTTACTCTTTTGAATTTTTTATCAATTTTGAGATCGCATGGCTTAGTGCATTTTTAATCATGTTAGGATCAATGTACAGTCACCACAATCTTGTCTCAAAACGTGTTGCCTCTTATGAGGCGGATAGGGATCTTGATGCTATCGATAAAATAGATGATCCTTATGATCTTTACAGTGAAGAGATTGTAGATGATGAACGTGACATCAAAGAGATCGTTAAAGAAGAGAAAGCTCGTCTTAAAGCAAATAAAATCAATGGAATTAAAACAGGAGCACCTGCTACGGTTTCTCTGTTTAGACTCTTGCCTTATGCCTTTTTAGTCATTGGATTTATTGGCTTAAAAAATAATGCACTTTTGGTGCTCTTCCCCTATCTTCTCGGAGTAGGAGTAGGAATTATTTCTGCTTTTTTACTAGCAAAAGTCTTTTTTACTCGCCCACAATAGGAATATTTATGGTGGTTTTACTCTCTTTAAATTCTATAAAGAGATTGTTTTCAACTGCAAATGATTTAATTTCACTTTGCATCTTTGGATTCATAACTTTTGCTTTGATCTCTAATGAAAAGAGTGAATATTTTACTCCTTCAAAACGAACATGCTCTCCAACTCTAAAATAAATTTTAAAATAGATACTACTGTTCTCACGCATTGCTTGAATGATTTTATTGAGCATTTTTATGAAGGGGTCGGCGAGGAGTCTAAGCTCTGGAAGTGTAGGATCAAAGTCTCTATGAAATTTGGTATCATTACTAATAGAGTTAGAGCTGATACACAGATCAATAAGATTATAGATGTTAACAAGCTCACCATACTCTTTAGGTTTTGAAAATTTATATGATGGCATTTGATACAGACGTATACCAATCTGATCTTCCGTTTCATAGCCTACCGTAATGCCAAAGAAACGATAGCGTCCATATTCAAGATCTAAAAATATGGTATTAAAGCCAAAAGAACTGCTTGCATAGGTTGTAGCAAGTTCATAAAGTGCCCTGGCATCAACGCTCCCAAGAAGAAATTGTGCCTCACTATTAAGTGAAATGACTTTAGCATTGGCACTAAAAAGTATAAAAGGATTATAGTCGAATTCGATCCACTGTTGATCAAAGGTCATTGTTGTAATACTTACGCTTCAATATAATTTTTTAGTTTACGTCCAACTTTTGGATGTTTTAGCTTTTTGATAGCACTGGATTCAATCTGGCGAACACGCTCACGTGTAACACTAAGCTCTTTACCAATCTCTTCAAGCGTACGATCACTCTCATCATCCATAATTCCAAAACGCATTTTTATAACGGCTTGTTCGCGTTCATTAAGCTGGTCTAGAACCGATTCGATCTGAATCTTCAGGTCATCTTTCAAGATAGCATCTGATGGTGAGAGTGATGTTTTATCTTCAATGAAGTCTCCAAAACGACCATCTTCTTCATTACCAATAGGAGCTTCAAGAGAGATAGGCTCTTTGGTGATTTTAATGACGTTTTTTACTTTTTCAATACTCAGACCAACCTCATCAGCAATAATATCTACACCTGGCTCGCGACCATGCTCTTGAAGGTATTTACGCATGATTTTATTGATACGGTTGATCGTTTCAATCATGTGAATCGGAATACGAATGGTACGCGCTTGATCGGCAATCGCACGGCTAATTGCCTGACGAATCCACCATGTTGCATAGGTAGAAAATTTATACCCTTTTTGATATTCAAATTTATCAACGGCTTTCATTAAGCCGATGTTTCCTTCTTGAATAAGGTCCAAAAATGGAAGTCCACGATTGGTATAACGCTTCGCAATAGAGACAACAAGACGCAGGTTACTTTTAGCCATACGTGTTTTAGAGATCTCAGAGATCCCTTTACCCCTTTTTATCTGCTCTAAGATGTCATTGAGTTTATCTGGTGTCATATCAAAGCTGTCTTTTGATGCTTCTTTGGTCTGAATAAGTTTTTTGATCTCCATATAGGTACTAACCATAGTGGCTTCAGGTACTTTTAATGCGATCTGCTCTTTGGTGAGATTGGGGATATTTTCAACAATATCTCTGTGGTTCTTTTTCAAAGTGTCATTAAAAAGTGGAAGTTTATATTCAAGACGTTTTAACTCTTTATCAAAACCTTCATCACTTTTAAGTGCGGTCTCCATGGAGCGAACCAGTTCATTAATAAGTTTAGATGTTGGTCCAAGATCAAGAAGTTTTTCTCTAAGAATAGCTTTTTTAAAGGCGATAAGCATAAAGTCATGAACAAGTTCTACGGAAAGTTCAAGTTCGTTTGTTGGAATGTTTTCTAGATTCTTCTCACTCGCTTTGAGCCAATCTTTTTTAGCTTTTTCGAGTGCTTTAAAGCTGCTTACAACTTTATCGACTCGTTTTTTATCTTTAGCAGTAAGTGTCTTGGCTTCAGCTTCAGCAGAGTCATCAGTCGTTGCGCCCTCTGCATCTTCTTCTTTCTCATCTTCAAAGCTTTTAAAAAGCTCTTTAACACGTCGTTCACGGTTAATAAGTGGATCTTTATAATCCAAAATAAAGTCAATTAAATACGGTACAGAACAGATCGCATCAATAATAATGCCCTCACCATGTTCAATAGTCTTAGATATCTCAATCTCTTCTTCTTTTGTTAAGAGTGGGATCTGTCCCATTTCACGAAGGTACATACGTACTGGAGAATCTGAACGTGACCACTCCATGAGTTCATGCTTTTTAAGAATATCAAAGTCTTCACCATCAGATTCAGCAATGAGTTTTTGTTGTGCGGCACGACGTGCACTGGCTTCTTGCTCATTAAGAAGTTTTGCATGTTCCGATGCTGTGTAAAGACAACGCTTGTTTTTTTCAGCAAGTTTAAAAACATTTTTTGCTTGAGCAAGAGTAGGTTGTTTGTCAAAATGTTCAACAATTGACTCGTAAGTCATACAATTTGATGATTTATGGTCTGTAAATAGGGATTCTAAGAGCTTATTGAGTTCTTTAGTAGTCATATATTAGGATGCTCCACTTCTGTATGGGGTGATTTATCACAGTTTTAAAAAGTTTTGGATTATACCGAAATAATTATTAAATGTAAATATAATATATAAAAAAATCTTAAATATCTAATATTGGAACAGTGATTGCTTTTTCTGCATTAATACTTAGATTTTAGGATGTGCTATGCAGAGCGGATACTACTCAGCTGCCGGGGGAATGGTTACACAGTTTAACCGTCTTGACTCAATTGCGAATAACTTAGCAAATGTAAATACAGCAGGCTTTAAAAGAGATAATAATATTGTTGGTGATTTTCTTAGACTGTATAAAACCGCTCGTGATGAGCTTCCTTTAGAAAATCACACTAAAGAGGGTGCGCAGTTTTATAATCGTTCTATGGATCGTGTGCCCCAAATCACCGATCGTTATACCGATTTTTCTTTAGGCAATATGGCTAAAACAGACAATCCTTTAGATTTCTCACTCTCACAAGAGTCTCTCTTTTTTGCTGTCAATACGCCAAATGGGATTCGTTTGACTAAGGATGGATCATTTAGTTTAAATGATCAAGGAACTTTAGTAACAAAACAGGGATACGAAGTTTTACCAAGTGATTACTTTGAATCTAAAGATACCATCACTTTTAATAGCGAAGATGCCATTATTGAAGCTGATAAAAATGGACAACTATACAATAGCGTTCCCGGTTCTGCTCAGCTTGTTCAAAACAGTGCTTTAATGGTCGTCAGTGCAGAAAATGTTCAAAAACTCAAAAAAGAGGGCGATAACCTCTTTATTCCTGAATCTTTAGAAGCCTTACATGTAAAAGAAGGCAGCGGCTCTGTTTTGCAAGGTTTTGTGGAAAAAAGTAATGTGAATCCCATTAACGAAATGATAGCTATGATTGAGGCAAATCGTCTTGTGGGCATGTATCAAAAAGCTATGGATTCGCAGATGAATGATCTTAACCGTGATGCAATTGAAAAAATTGCCCGAAATACCTAAAGGATAAACCTATGATGCAGTCACTTTATACCAGCTCTACCGGAATGCTGGGAATGCAGACACAGATCGATACGACAGCCAATAATATCGCTAATGTTAACACCATTGGATTTAAAAAATCTCGCGCAGAATTTGCAGACTTGATGTACCGTGTTCAAGAGTATGCAGGGACTTCAACAAGTGATACAACGAAGTCTCCAACCGGTATCGAAGTGGGTCTTGGTGTGCGCTCTACTGCGATTAACAAGATTTTTTCCGAAGGGAGTTTGAAGCAGACAGACAACGATCTTGATGTTGCCATTACCGGCAAAGGCTTCTTTAAGATGGAGCTCCCTGATGGTACAGAAGTCTATTCACGAAATGGTGCTTTTAAACGTGATGAAAATGGAAGTATGGTTAATAGTGATGGGTATAAACTTATTCCTGAAGTGGTCATTCCTGAAGATGCAACGAATATCTCTATCGGTTCAGATGGTATTGTTACTGTAACACAACCTGGACAAGCTCAAGCCACACAGATAGGGCAGATATTGACAACTAATTTTATCAATCCTGCTGGACTTCACTCTATGGGAGATAATCTGTTTATTGAAACCGATAGCTCTGGACAGCCTATTGATGGGACACCGGGTGTTGATGGTCTAGGTGTTTTACGTCAAGGTTTTGTAGAACTTAGTAATGTGCAACTTGTTGTTGAACTTACCGATCTTATTACGGGCCAACGTGCTTATGATGCAAACTCCAAGGTTATTACCACCAGTGATGAGATGCTACAAACTACAAATGGCTTAAAGCGATAAGCCCCTAAAATAGCTTGATATTTAATAATATTAAGCTATTTACTGCCTACTTTTAAACTCCCACGAGAATCATTTAGATATAATCACAAAAATATTTTCAGGCTTGTCCTGATTTTTTTAGGATTTTACGAATGCAGAAAATTGAAGGTAAAGTCTGGAATTTTGGTAAAGATGTCGATACTGACTTAATCATTGCCGCCAGATATCTCAACACTTCGGTACCCGAAGAACTTGCTAAACATGTTATGGAAGATGCAGACCCTGAGTTTGTCTCAAAAATGACTCCAGGTGATATTATTGTTGCTGATGAGAACTTTGGATGTGGATCATCTCGTGAACACGCTCCCATTGCACTAAAAGCTGCTGGTGTTGCTGCTGTTGTTGCCCCAACATTTGCACGTATTTTTTACCGTAATGCTTTTAACATGGGACTGCCTATCTTTGAACTTCCTGAGAGTATGGAAATCAAAGAGGGTGAACGTATCTCAATCGATATGGATGCAGGTACTATAGTTAACATAACGACACAGAAAAGCTACTCATTTACTGCGATTCCAGAGTTTATGCAAGAGCTACTTAATGCAGGCGGATTGATGAATTACGCCAAAGATGAAATAGAAGCACAAGGATAAAAATGAAGAAATATAGTATTGCCCTCATTAAAGGTGATGGAATTGGTCCAGAGATTATTGATGAGGCGGTTAAGGTTCTTGACGCGATAGCAGCTGATGAAGCGTTTGATTTTTCATATAATGAGCTGCTTATGGGTGGAAATGCTTACGATATCACAGGTGATCCGCTTCCTCAAGAGACCATTGATGGTGCTTTTAAAAGTGATGCGGTTCTTTTTGGTGCTATTGGTGGCGATCAGTGGGATAAGCTTCCTCGTGAAAAACGTCCTGAGAGCGGGCTACTTCGTTTTCGTAAAGCCTTAGGAGTTTTTGCTAACTTAAGACCAGCGGTTGTTTATGATGAACTGATTAATGCAAGTTCATTAAAGCCTGAAGTTGTTAAAGGCGTTGATCTTATGGTTGTTCGTGAGCTTATTGGTGGTATCTATTTTGGAGAACCAAAAGGCCGCGAAGGGGATAAAGCGTATAACACGATGGTCTACACCCGTCCTGAAATTGAACGTATCGCACATACTGCCTTTAAGATTGCAATGGAACGTGATAAACGTGTTCTGTCTGTAGATAAAGCTAATGTTCTTGATGTCAGTCAATTGTGGCGCGAAGTTGTGCAAGAGGTTGCTAAAGAGTATCCTGAAGTGGCACTATCTCATATGTATGTTGATAATGCCGCAATGCAGTTAATCCGTGATCCAAAACAGTTTGATGTCATGCTTACCGGTAATATCTTTGGAGATATTTTGAGTGATGAGGCCAGTATGCTTTCAGGCTCTATTGGACTGCTTCCTTCGGCTTCTGTTGGAAGTAAAATTGGTGTTTATGAGCCAATTCACGGCTCTGCTCCAGATATTGCTGGTCAAGGGATTGCTAACCCTATTGCAACGATTGCTAGTGCTTCGATGATGTTGCGTTTTGCTCTGGGTGAGCATAGAGCGGCAGATCGTATTGACGCGGGTATCAAACAAGCACTTGCTGAGGGGTATCGGACTAAAGATCTTGCTGATTTTGATGCCAAAGAGATCTGCTCAACTAATGAGATGGGTTCTATTATTGCCAACTACGCGGCAAAATGCAAACTCTAACACTCGCTAATATTTATGAACTTCAAGGTCTTAAAGAAGAGGCACTTGAAATTTATAAAGAGGTCTTAAGCCGTGATCCTTCTAACTCTGATGCAAAAATAGCTTTGCGTCGTCTTAGCGGAATGCGTCGTAAGTTTATGGGTGTTAATAAAGAGATGAAAGAATTTTTTCTTCAAATGGATGACAAAGTAGAGTATATAGAATTTGAAAGATGGTTGTTAAAATAATGGAATTAAAAGATGTAATTTTATCAACGCTTGCTGAAATGGACAATTCTACACAAGATGAGAGTGAGCTTGTTGAGGTTGAAAAAGAGAAAAATGAGATTCAACAAAAAGAGTCCTCAGAAACAAGCGTTTCAAGTATCGATGAAGAGCAGCGTTACCTTGAAGGTATTCGAGAACGTCTTCTGGTGCTTTTTGAAGGCTTTCAGTCACCCAACAATACTCAGATAGAAGCTAAAGTTGATCTTACATTGAATTTCCTAGAATATCTACTTGCCACAATCGATACACGACTCGATAAATTAAAATAGTGAATGATAAATATGAATACTAATCAGTACCGAATACTTATAGACTCGCATGATGAGAAGGGTCTGGTTTATAAAACCTCTAAGATTTTTTTTCAACATGATCTTAATATTATCTCTAATAATGAATTTGTAGACAAAGAGAACAATAAATTTTTTATGCGCACCGTAGTAGCAGGTGATATTGATCCAAAAAATCTACATAATGAATTAAGTGATACCCTTTCAAACGATGCTACCGTGCATGTCATTGCACCAAGAAAGAAAAACATTGTATTAATGGCGACAAAAGAGTCTCACGCACTTGGTGATATACTCATTCGCTACGAAGCAGGTGAACTTGATGCTAATATTCTTGCGGTCATCTCTAATTATGATCTTCTTGAGCCACTGGTATCAAAATTTAATATTCCTTTTATTACGGTATCGCATGTAGGATTAGATCGCTCTGAGCATGAAAAAGAGGTCTTAAAAGCGCTTGAAGGATTGGGGGAGCTTGACTATATTGTACTAGCTAAATATATGCGTATTCTTACCCCCAATTTCGTAGAATGCTATGCCGATAGAATTATTAATATTCATCACTCTTTCCTTCCCGCATTTATAGGAGCAAATCCTTATAAACAGGCGTATGAACGCGGTGTTAAGATTATTGGTGCTACTGCACACTTTGTGAATAACAATCTTGATGAAGGGCCAATTATTGCCCAAGAGATCATTCCTATTGATCACGCCTATAGCTGGAAAGATATGCAACGCTCAGGTAGGGATGTTGAAAAAATTGTCCTTTCACGTGCATTAAAGCTTGCTCTTGAAGATCGTATCTTTGTTTATGCTAATAAAACGGTAATCTTTTAATGTTTAATATTGTCCTCGTTACCCCTCAAATTCCTAATAATACGGGAACAATAGGCCGTCTTTGTGTTAATACTGCTTCTTCACTGCATCTCATCAAACCTTTAGGTTTTGATATCACCGAAAAAGCGGTACGTCGTGCAGGACTTGATTATTGGGAGAAACTTGATCTGCATGTTTATGACAACCTAGAAGCGTTTTTTGAAAAACATTTTAACAGTGCACGCTTTTTCTTTGCAACAACTAAAACCGATAAGCCCTATTTTGAGGCAGAGTTTCAAGAGGGTGATTACATCTTTTTAGGCAGTGAAACAGCAGGTCTTCCTGAAACACTTTTAGCACAATTTCCTGAGCAGTGCGTAACGATTCCTATGAGCAGAGAGGGACGAAGTCTTAATCTTGCCATTAGCACGGGAATTATTCTCTATGATGCAATCCGACAAAATTTCAGTACCTATAAGGAAGTGATGTGAATCCAATCGTAGATACTATCGTAGCTGTTTTATTTGTCATGTTAATGGTGTATATTTTTCGTGGTTATCATCTCTCTAAAATGCGTCAACGTGAAGAGGAAGAGAAAAATTTAGAAGAAAAAGAGAATACTCCAAAAGAGTAAAATTTCTATTCTCTCAAAGTACACGGTCTGCCCATAACTCTAAAGTCGTCTCAAAACGTTCAAAAAGTGTTTCTGCTTGTTTAAGTACCATTGCCATAACCGATCCTTTTTCCATTTATTTGACAAACTATAAGATAATCTTACATGTAAAGTTAAAAATATGTCATATTGTCATATAATAAAAAAATAGTGAGTCATTTAATTAGAATATGCCTATAAAAAGACTAAGGATATGTCATGAAAAGTTTTTTAGATATTGTAGAAGGGATTAAAGATATCGTCTCAGAAGATTTTCCTGGTAAAAAAATCTTTGATAAAGATGTTGCTGATCTTTTGGGAATCACTCAGATGAATTTTGCCACGATGAAAAAGCGTGACAAGATCCCTTTTATGGAGTTACTTGATTTTTGTGCAAAACGCTCTATCGCTATTAACTGGCTTCTGTATGGTCAATCTCCTGAGAGCTTAATCGAGCCGACTAATCGTTTTTACATGGTGCGTTATTTTAGTGAGGTGAATGCTTCTGCTGGTGGCGGTGCAGATAACAGTGATGAAGTGTATGAACCCTTAATGCTTGAAGCCAATTTTGTTGCTTCTTTAGGCGGAGCGTCAGAGCTTAAAAATATAGAAGCCATTAATGTCACGGGTGATTCGATGGAACCACTGTTTAATTATGGTGATATTATCTTCATTAATCGTTCTAAGCGTGATATTGGACGAGGGGGTGTCTTTACAATTAATACTGAACATGGACTCTTTATTAAACGGATACAAAAGCGAATAGATGGTAAAATCGATATTATCTCAGATAATAAAGATTACCCGACAATGAGTACCGATCCACATGAAGTTGATATCATCGGTCGTGTGGTTGGCCGTTTTGGGGGTATTGAATAGGAATGTAGTATGTATTATGTTTTGAGTCTCTTGTCACTTCTTTTTGTATTAAATGGTTGCAGTCAAAAAACAGTTGTTCAAGATAATCTTATTGATGATGCAAAAGTAAACTATTTTGATTCATTTGATGCGCTTACTTTTGAAAACACCTTACATGTAGATGTTAACTTAAGCGCATTTGAAGCTGAATATTTTAAACCTTGGCACTTTGAAAATGCGCCGCATAAGCTTTCAAAGATTATGTGGCCCTATCATAGCTATACTAAAGGGCGTACTTATGGCAGTAATCTTCTACTTTTAGATACCTCATATTATGATGCCCTTAAAGAAGAGTCTAATTTCGATACCTTTGATTCTAAGCAGCGTTTTGCACTCACCCTTGGCTTTTCGCATCTAAGAAATTTTCCTACACATAGGCCAGTTTTTAGAGATCCTGCTAAAGCAGGTGAAGGCTTCCCTTTTGATTATAATCAAAATAGTGCGATACATGCTAATGAGCCTATCTATGTCTCACATTTCAGTCAAACAAAGCAGTGGGTTTATGTGTTTACCTCATATGCATCGGGTTGGCTTCCTAGTCATAGCATTGTATTTATTTCCAATAAACATAAAAAATTATGGGAACATGCCAAACAGATACATATCATAAAGGACGATGTAAGTTTAAAAAATCAAAATGATGCATTTATTCTCAAGGGTAGAGTTGGCATGATATTGCCACTCATTTCTGAAACAAAATCAGACTACAAAGTACTTGTGGCAGTCTCTAATCAGAGCTTTGAAGAGGTCATAATTGATAAAAACAGTGCCGTAAAGAGAGCACTTGCTTTTAATACGACTAATGCCCTTGCCCTTGGCAATGCCTTGATTAATCAAAATTATGGATGGGGTGGTCTTTATGAAGATAGAGACTGCTCTTCTATGCTACGTGATTATTTTTCAGTTTTTGGAGTCTGGTTACCACGAAACTCTTTTCAGCAATCGCTTGTTGGAAAAGTAATCTCTATAAAAAATATGAGCGATGCTCAGAAAATTGATCGGATTAAAAAAGATGGTGTTGCATTTCAAACACTTCTGTATAAAAGAGGTCATATTATGCTCTATTTAGGCGAATATGATGGAGAGATTATGATTTTTCACAATACTTGGGGTATTAAGACTTTATCTGAGGGTAAAGAGGGTAGATATATTATTGGAAAGAGTATTATTTCAACACTCAATCTAGGAAGTGAACTCAAAAGTTATGATTCAAGCGCAAATTTGCTTCGTAACTTAGAGCGATTTAATATTGTGAGTGTTACACCTTAATATCGAGAAGTGCTCCAAACATCTGATCTTGGGTCTTTATGGCCGCAACATTAGCATCATTGACATTTTCAATGATCACTTGATCGCTTAGCTCTTTATTAAGATCCGTTTGTGACTTTGTGGAGCCATTATCGGTTGTTTGTGATGTCTGCGCACTAACACTACCATTTTGGTTTTCAGATATGACTGTTCTATTAGGAACAAATCCATCCGTATTGCTATTGGCAATATTATTAGCATTAGTGTTCATCAAGGTTTGATTGGCTTGAAGAGAACTGACATTTGAAGAGATCATAATGGACTCCTTGTAAGTCCATTATAGCCAGATATCTCTAAAAGTATTTTAATAAAATTTAATTAGTGAAGATCTGCGTTTAGTTTAATTTCACGAGTCGAACGACTTGCTGTAATCTCACCTGTGATAGAGTTTTGGCGAAAATGAAGGCCATTAAGTCCTGCTAAGTCTTTTCCTTTAAAGACTTCGCCATCGATAGTGACCTTAGGGTTAGCGTCTTGAATTTTTAGAATTTGTTCTGGATAGATACCAATTTTTGTTCCTTCTAAAATCGAAAGACCCGCATCAATAATACACGCATCACCTAAAGGAATTCCACACACACTATTAGCACCAAGGAGAGAATTTTTACCTACAGAGATTGGGTTGCCATCGGTTCCACTAAGAACACCAAGGATAGAAGCACCGCCACCAACATCGGATCCATCACCTACGATAGCTGAACTAGAGATACGACCTTCAACCATAGAGACACCCGTTGTTCCTGCATTGAAGTTAATGTAACTCGCTCCTGGCATTACTGTTGTTCCTGCATGAAGTTGCGCGCCAAAACGTACTTTAGAGGTTTCTAAGATACGCGTGTTGTCTGCTGGAATAATATGCTGCAAGAATCGTGGAAATTTGTCAACAAAATCGATATGAGGATACTCATTAGCAAATTTAAGTTCAATCTCAAATTCACGTAACCAATCAAGCTCAATTGGGGCTCCTGCTGACCAAGCAACATTAGGAAGTGCACCAAAAGCACCATTAAGGTTAATGCTACGCAGTTCGACTTTAGCCAAAGAGAGCGCATAAAGTTTTAAATAGGTTGCTTCAACACTGACACAAGCAGCGTCTTCAAATAAAAAGACCACTTTAAATTCACCATCACGCATACCATTTTCTTTGATCTGATTGTATAGGGCTGAGATGACTTGAATATTTTTGTGTGCATCACCAAATGCTTCATCTGAGTACGGAGTAAAAGCATTAAGACAGTTCTCTAAAAAGTTTACATTGATGTTACAAACAACTTCACTTTGAGTCGTATCAACATTAACACCTTGCTCGCGCAGTGCTTCAATAAAAATAGCGGCACTTCCAAAGTTCTCATTCCAGTTAATAATTGGGTAAGTGGCCTGAAGTGTTTTATCACTATTAAGCTGTCCAAAATCAACACGACAAATACCAAAAGCGATGGGATCTTTATACCCCTCTTCTCCTTTAATCGTCTCAATTAAGCTTTTAAACGCGTCTGTAGTTTCAATAGTTTGCATGGTATAGATATCCTCTGTTTAAATAATTGTGGAATTTTAACATATCGTTGGCTGAAAGTTATAAGAGCTAGGATTGCTTTTAGATGCCTAGAAGAATTTTCCTTGATTTTCATTATCAAGAGGCTTGCGTTTCTCTTTTGCCAGCCACTCTTGAAGTAGATGCTCCACAACCTTACTCAAACTCATTTTATAGCGCTTTCTTGAGTAGAGCATCGCATCATCCCATGTTTTGCGGTCGACAAGAAGGCTTCGAGTAATATCATCTTTAGGTTTCATGGAAACTCCTATATAAATTACTATATAGTAATAAAAAATCAATTAATATTATATAAAAGGTTTAGATAGCGTTATAAAATTTAAAAAAAATACGATAAATAGTAGTAGGGAAGCCAAGTTAAAGTTTAAACGTATAATGTCTGTTTTGATCTGAAGTAGGGTATTTTTTTTGCCAATTATTATGTTTATGACGATAAAGAATGTAGAGCAACACAGATGCTATAAGTAGAATAATTAAGATAGTTAATAACATTCTCTTTTCCTTACTTGGTATATAAACTATATCGGCATATTGTTGTATAAGCTTGAATTATAGAATACTATAATCAATATTGAGACGTTTTAATTCTTGAGTAAACATCTCAAAACTAATTTTCAATAGATGACTATCATCAGATGCGAGTGAAATCTCAACTTTTGGCTTTTCATCTACAAACATGGGCAGTGAAGAGAGCTCAACCTTCTCATCTGTTTGATGCATAATATCTATTAAAGTGTTTTCACTAGTATCAGCTAATAAGCTCATGCGCTCTGTTTTAATTAAACGCTCTGGGTAAAAAGTATGTAAGGCTTCTTGAATCATCGGATGTGCCATATTTGGAAAACCAGGCACAAAAAAATAGCGTTTTTCTAAATAGAATCCCGACATATTATTAATAGGATTTTTGAGTAACTCTGAGTTTTTAGGAAGGTCTGACATAAAGATTCGATGGGGATAAGCCGCTTGCGCAAAACGTTCAATAATATCAGCTTCAAATTCAGTATGCCTCACAAGTGGCTTACATGTAAAGATTTTAGCCGCAATAGCACGCGTTAAGTCATCGGGTGTAGATCCTATTCCTCCAAAACTAAACATGACAGCGTAAGGATCATTCTTTATTAAAGTAAAAACATTTTCAAGCAGGGCAGGGGAGTCTTTAATGATAAAAGAGGCGTATAGGCTGTGCCCACGCTTTTCTAGCTCACTCTGTATAAAAGTAAAATGTTTATCCTCACGTCTGCCATTTAGAATCTCTGTGCCGATGATAACGGCATAAAAGTGTATGTTGTTCATGCTTTTTTAATACCTCTTGATTTAATATAATGATACAAAGACTGCTGTGTTCCTACACCAATATGTTCAACAATCTTATTCATAGAGAGACCTAAGTGATAAAGCTCTTCAATTTTTTTACGAAAGGGATCAAACTTGCTGCTAATTAAGACACCACGTTTTCTACCTACTTTTTTACCACTCATTTTACTTCGTGCGCGTCGGAGTTCTAAACGCTTTTGATGCAGTGAGGATTCACACGCTCTTAGTGACTGAGTAAATTGAAGTGCATTACATGTAAGTGTAGAGATTGTAAAGTCTGATTCAAGTACATGTAAAGTGATATTATTTGATATTAATATAGAGATATTTTTTAAGATATCACCAAGAGCGTCACCAAGTAGAAGCAAATTGTGTAAAAGTAGACCAGAATTAGCATGAAAGGTATTACCGATTATCTTCTCGAAAAGTTCACTAAGACTGATAAAGCTAATGGCTCCAAGTTTTTTGTCGTTGGCGTACTCCAAAAGCTCAAGTTTATTATTTTTGTTATTTTCCTCAATAATAACGCCATAAAGGTGTTCCAAATGCTATCCTTGATTGTTTTATATTTATAATTTTGTAATTATAACATCTATAATTAAAATTTAAATTATAATTTTTAACAAATTTTTTATAATATATTTATGTTTATTTAACAAGTTTAAATATATATAATTTTGTAATAAAGAGAACTCTCTCTAATTTTTTAGTAAAATTAAACAGAGAGAAAAGCATAATAAGACTATACTTAAGTTAGTGACATTTAGTGAGGATTTTATATGGAAGATAACATGCAAAGTATTTTTGAGATTAACGGTGATGACGTTACTCTTAATGAATTGATTAATGTTTATAAGGCATTCAAATCAGGCAACAGACCAAAAAGTAAAGCGGAGATAAAACGAGAAAATGAACAAAAATTAAAGCCCTATCAGGCAGAGCTTATTAAGCTTCAAAAACATCTTGAAGATAACAATCAAAAAATGATTATACTTTTTGAAGGACGTGACGCTGCAGGTAAGGGTGGAACCATTCGGAGGGTGACGCGCTATATGGATGAGAAACATTATCGCATTGTAGCTCTTGGTCGCCCTACTGAAGAGCAGCAATCGCAATGGTTCTATCAAAAATACATTCAACACTTTCCGCGTGGTGGTGAAATTGTTCTTTTTGATAGAAGCTGGTATAACAGAGCAATGGTGGAGTCAGTATTTAATTTCTGTTCAGAGAAAGAGTATAGTGACTTCATGAAAGGGGTTAAAGGTTTTGAAAAAGACCTTACCCGTCAAGGTACGATACTTATTAAGCTCTATTTTAGTGTCACCAAAGATGAACAGGCTCGACGCTTTGAGCGACGTAAAACGGATCCTTTACGCCAGTGGAAGCTTAGTGAAATTGATATGCAAGCACAAGAGCGTTGGGATGATTTCACCAATACAAAATACAATATGATAAAGCAGACACACTCTCATAACGCACCGTGGACTGTGATCCGCTCAAACGTAAAACAGAATGCACGTCTTGAAGCGATCAAAGTTATTTTAAATGCTGTTGATTACAAAGGAAGAGATGAGACCTTAAATTATGCACTTGATCCTGAGGTTGTGATATCAGGTGCTAGAGAGACAGAGATTATGGAGGCTCAGAAAACGAGTAATGGTAAATTTATAGGATAAAATAAAAGTGTTGTTTACATGTAAAAGCCTTACATGTAAACCCTAAGAGACATTATGAGTTATACTAACTCAGAGGTGATGTTCTTTTGAACGACAGAGATATCATGTGTTCCATCAACACGGATGTATTTGACTGATGGATTCTCTTTTGACATCTGAGTGTAGTAATCCACAAGAGGACGTGTCTGCTCATGGTAAACACTTAAACGGTCTTTGACTACCTCTTCTGTGTCATCAGCTCTTTGAACAAGCTCTTCACCTGTCTCATCATCTTTACCTTCAACTTTTGGAGGATTGTAGATGATGTGATAGGTTCTTCCTGATGCTAAGTGAGCACGACGACCTGACATACGCTTAACGATCTCTTCATCAGCCACATCGATCTCTACAACGGCGTCAATTTTAATGCCCGCATCTTTAACCGCGTCTGCTTGAACGACCGTACGTGGAAAGCCATCAAAAAGAAAACCGTTTTTACAATCAGCGGCTTCAATACGCTCTTTAACCAGACCGATGATGATCTCATCGGTAACCAGCTTACCCGTATCCATAGCTTCTTTAGCTAGTTTCCCAAGAGCCGTGCCTTCTTTGATTGCAGCGCGAAGCATATCTCCTGTAGAGATTTGTGGGATATCAAACTTTTTGGTAAGAAACTGTGCCTGGGTTCCTTTACCCGCACCAGGTGCTCCTAGTAAAATAATATTCATACTCATTCCTTAGTTATAATTTAGATGTGATGAAAGCTTCCATCTCATTGACAATGGCTTCAATACTGCGTTCACCATCGATACCATGTAATATATTTTTAGCCTGATAAAACTCTTGAATCTCAGCTAAAGGATCTGTATAAACTTTCATACGATTATCAAAAACAGTACTGTTATCATCCGCACCACGAGCACGACCTAAGACTCTATCTCTTGCTGTCTCTACGCTAACCGTGACTTCGATTACATGTAAAAGTTCGATCTCTTGTTCACTAAGTAGATAGTTGTCAAGTTCACTCATCTGCTCGATGCTTCGCGGATAACCATCAAGAACGATGGTATCTGTCGGTGCCGATTTAATAGCATTGACTATGGTCTCAATAGCGATCTCAATAGGAACGATATTGCCTTTTGAGATATAGGAATCGATAATTTTCCCTCTTTCACTTCCGCAAGAGACTTCAGCACGAAGCATGTCACCCGTTGAATAGTGGGTGATACTATCAGGATTGTTTGCAGCGATGAGTTGGGCATCCGTTGTTTTACCGGAGCCAGGCGCTCCAATAATCAAGAAGAGTTTTTTCACTATTTTGCACTTTCTCGCAAACGGATGTGAAGATCACGAAGTTGCGTGTTATCAACGCCGCTTGGTGCTTTGGTTAAGATACACGAGGCTTTTTGCGTTTTAGGAAAGGCGATAACATCACGAATACTCTCTTTTTTAGTCAGAAGCATGATAAGACGATCAAACCCGATGGCAAACCCACCATGTGGAGGTGCACCAAATTTAAGGGCATCAAGCAAGAAACCAAATTTCTCTTGCGCCTCTTCCTCTTCAATACCAAGCAGTTTAAAGATTTCAGATTGAACATCTTCTTTGTGAATACGGATCGATCCACCACCAAG
>JAYEGP010000154.1:0-2919 GCA_034659135.1 Campylobacterota bacterium | reverse complement strand
AAATTAACAAAAATATAATCGATGAAATGATTAAATTTGAAGAAGGTAGTTGGAGTATCCTCTTTAAACTAGTACCGCTTCCACAAACTACAAGGCAAATTAATAAAAAAAGACAATTAGAGCTTAGTTGATAAACAACTCTCTGCCTTGATTAGGAGAATAAAAAAATTTATGTAGGTGGTACCGCCGAGCGGACTTGAACCGCTACGCATTGCTGCATCGGATTTTGAATCCGACGTGTCTACCGATTTCACCACGGCGGCACATTTTTGTGGGTCGAAAGTATAGTTCTTTTTATCTTAAAGTTGTGTAAAAGAAAAGTAAATAAAGTGAAACGGTTTTTTGACGATATTACATGTAAGAAAAGTGGAATTTAAATTGCTTTAGATTTTAATATAAATTATGGAGGTGTCTCATGCGTATCACCAATAGTATGTACTACAGAGACATGTATGGCGAAAATAATAAAATAGGTCAAGCTCTGTTTGATGTGAATAAACAGATATCTTCAGGACAGAAAATACAATATGCACACGAAGATACAGCAACTTTTATTGATACTATGCGTCTTGATAATGAAGCAACAACGTTAACTCAAATTAAAAAGAGTACTGAGAGTGCTTATAAGTTCAGTACGCAGACAGATACCGTTTTGGGAGATTTTTCCAAGACACTTGACTCTATCAAAGTTAAACTTGTCAGTGCCGCAACCAATTCCCATTCACATACAAGTATGAATGCTATCGCTCAAGACTTACGAGGATTAGAGACACATCTTAAATCATTAGCGAATACTTCTGTTAATGGACAGTATCTTTTTTCAGGAACACAAACGTCTACAAAACCTCTTGATGGCAATGGAAATTATGCTGGCAATGATGGTGAGTTGCATGCTTTTTTTGGTAGTGGAATTAAACAAAAATATAATATATCGGGTGCAGATCTTTTTTTAGGTGATGAGAGTAATACCGGAAAGAAAATTACAAGCAATGTGAAACAGTTGAGTTTAACTGATCTCTACCCTGACGTTATGCAAGACTCGAATACGCCAAGAAATGCAGGGTTTGAAAAATATATTACCAGTGAGAATACGATACGAGATCTTATGGGTGATACCGACAGTATCATCGATACTACAACAGCAAAACATCATTTTTACATTCGTGGTAATGCACATGATGGTAGTGCATTTAAAGAGACTATCTCTATGCGTGATGATGAGAGTGTTTCGGATTTATTGACACGCATCGGTGAAAAATTTGGAAATAGTGGATCACATCAAATTGTTAATGTTACACTAAATAATCATGGTCAGATAGAGATTGAAGATAAACAAAATGGCTCGAGTAAGTTGGATTTTCACATGGTAGCTAATACTGACGATACAGGAGTTACAATAAATGTTGACGATTTAAATACGAATCAAACCACTGTGAAATCATTTATAAAAAGTGAATTTACACAATATGTTGAGACAATTTCTCAGCGTCAAAGCCAGTTTGATACAGACAATTTTAAGCTCACGGGAGACTTTTACACCAAAGAGGGCACACCTGCAAATACGTCGACACTACTACGCGACGTTGTAGGTGCTGATGTGCAAAGTATTGCCTTTGGTGGTGCTGATTCGAATGGGATTGTAGTCAATTCAAGTCTAAACATAACAGCATCTTCAACGATGCAAGATTTGGTCAGTGCCATTGATACAGCCTATGATGCTAATGTCTCTTCTACTGCAAATGGTGATCTTCGATTTTCAATACACGATGGTGCTATCGCTTTTGGACGTGAAAAAGGTTTTGCTTCTTCTATAAATATTCAGCTGAGTGCCAAAGATGCCTTAGCAGGTGCTGGAAATACTATAGATGGAATTCCATCAGATCGATCCGTTGCATTTGATGTTACTAATTTCACCAAGAGTGGAAACAGAGTAAGTGGAAATGTCGCTCAGATTATCTCTGCAAATAACAGTTATGCAACAGACGCTACAAAACTCAAAGATGTAGCGGACCTTTCACAAGGAACATCAAGCACTTTGGATGGCACTCAGTTTAATCTTAAGGGAATCAACATTGATGGCAACGCTTTTGATGTTCAGATAAATTTAAATTCAGCAGGTTCAACATTCACCATCGGTGGTTCGACATATAATATCTTTTCTGCCTCTGCGCCACGAGCAGCAGTCGATGCAGATGAGATGACTTACAGACAGTTAAATGATGTTATCAACATGGTAGCGACAAATAACTTACCGGCATCAATTCCAGGTACAGATACAGAATATGATAATGCCATTATCAATGCAAATGCCAAAGGAACGACTGAGCTTGATAATTTTGGAAAAATTGTATTTCAAGAAGACGGTGTAACGGATACGAAAGTTGATTTTTCACTTTCAGATGCGAATGCATCTAATTTTAGTGCAGATGCTTCAGTGCTTACTTTTCAAGCAAATAATGCATTGACAATCCGTGATCCGAAAACAGATTTTTTTACGCAACTCAATGAGGTGATTTCATCTGTAGAAGAGGGTCGGTATCGTGCTGATGGTGATAATGCTATTGATCCAAGAAGTCTTGGGATACAAAACGGAATGCAGATCGTTGATGATCTTAATCAGCATGTAGGCCGTATGCAGACACAAGCGGGTTCGCAATCTCAAAGTTTAAATTCTGTAACCATTCGTACTGAGACGCTGTTGATGAATACTAAAACATTACGTTCTGAAGTACTTGACACTGACATTGCTGAGGCAACATTGCATTTACAACAGCTACAGCTTAACTATCAGGCGATGTTCTCTTCAGTCTCTAGAATATCCCAACTATCTCTTGTCAATTACCTCTAAATTTTTGGCATAGCGTCATAAAAG
This sequence comes from Campylobacterota bacterium, assembly GCA_034659135.1. Classification (GTDB taxonomy): domain Bacteria; phylum Campylobacterota; class Campylobacteria; order Campylobacterales; family Sulfurimonadaceae; genus S010-53. Next base: position 47 of record JAYEGP010000154.1, on the reverse strand, counting down.
CGCTTCTTTTGCGCTTTTTTGTTATACTCCCTCACTTTTACATGTAA
>JAYEGP010000153.1:0-14083 GCA_034659135.1 Campylobacterota bacterium | reverse complement strand
TAAGCTATAATATTGCACGTAAAAGGAGAGCTATGATTCGGTCACTACGGGGTATGAATGACATTTTGTCTGAAGATTATAAGAGGTTTGAATACTTTATTGAAACAGCAAGCACGGTTGCGCGTAACTATGGTTTTCACTATATAGAGACCCCTCTACTTGAAGAGACAGCACTGTTTAAACGCTCAGTTGGAGAATCGAGTGATATCGTCGGCAAAGAGATGTATCAATTTAGTGATAAAGGTGACAACGATGTCTGCCTTCGCCCTGAGGGAACGGCAGGTGTCGTTCGTGCCTTTGTTCAACATAAGCTTGATCGCAAAGGCGGTATCCACCGTTTTTTCTATCATGGACCGATGTTTCGTTATGAACGTCCCCAAAAAGGCCGCTTGAGAGAATTTCATCAGTTTGGAGTCGAGAGTTTTGGTATCGCTTCGGTATATGAAGATGCGTCACTCATTATGATGGTCTCTGATATTTTCAAAGCTCTTGGTATTGGCTTTACTTTGAAGCTTAACTCTCTTGGTGATCAAAATTGTATGCCACAATATCGCGATGCTTTAGTAGAGTTTTTAGATCACCATGTAAGCGAGATTTGCACAGACTGTCAACGCCGAAAAGAGACCAACCCTATTCGCGTGCTTGATTGCAAAAACAGTGCCTGTCAAAGTCTCTATCAAAATGCACCAAAACTTTTTAATAATCTCTGCGAAAGCTGTGAGAGTGATTTTGAGATTCTTTTAACACTCCTAAAAAATAACAAGGTTGATTATGAGATCGACACGCACTTGGTTCGTGGACTTGATTACTATTCAAAAACTGCTTTTGAATTTGTCAGTACGGAGATTGGTTCACAAAGCGCGATTGCAGGTGGTGGACGTTATGACAGACTCGTTGAGTTTTTAGATGGAAAAGCGACGCCCGCTGTTGGTTTTGCTATTGGGATCGAACGACTTTTAGAGCTTATCGTGATGCCAGAGAACAGACGTGAGGGTTACTATTTTGGAGCGATGGATGAAGAAGCCTTAGCTACGGTGATGGAAGCGGGTCAAAATCAACGTAACCGTGATAAAGTCATTATCGAATACAGTGCTAAAGCACTTAAAGCTCACCTCAAAGGTGCTGATCGTGTCAATGCACGTTACTGCGCGGTTATTGGCGAGAATGAGCTAGAAGGAAAATACATTTGGGTTAAAGATCTTCAAAATAAAACTGAACAGCAGATACCGTTTAAAGATTTCGGTCTTCTAAGATGTTAATTCAAAGTAAAACCGTTTACTTTCGAGCGCTTATATGTATGGAATAGAGATCTGGAGTGATGGTAATTTCATCATTGATGATGGCTTAGTCAAAATCAACCATAAATCATCTCCATCACTTTTAGAGATCACACAAAAAATTAGAGAAGAAGATATACGAGGCCCCTTAGTATTACGTTTTCCCCATCTTATTAAGCAGCAGATTGAAAAGATCTATCATCACTTTAACCGCGCTATTAGTGAAAACCGTTACCAAGGAAAATTTCAAGCTGTTTTTCCACTAAAAGTTAATCAATATGCTAATGTCATTAAGCCCATGATGGAGTATGGCAAAGCCTTTGACTACGGACTTGAGGCAGGCTCAAAAGGCGAACTCATACTTGCCATGAGTCATACGCCTCTAGGCTCTCCCATTACGGTCAATGGTTTTAAAGACCATGAGATGATTAGCATCGGTTTTATGGCAGCACAGATGGGTCACGATATTACACTAACGATAGAGGGTCTTGGTGAGCTTGAATCCATTATTGAAGTCGCTAAAACATGTAATCTTAAACTACCAAAAGTAGGCCTTCGTATTCGACTCCATAGCAGTGGTGGTGGCACATGGGCTAAAAGTGGGGGTATGGATGCTAAGTTCGGGCTCACGGCTACTGAGATACTTGAAGCGGTAGAACTCTTAGAAGATAACAATATGCTTACACACCTACAGATGATTCATTTTCATATCGGTTCTCAAATGGAAGAGATAGCACCTTTGAAAAAAGCGCTGCGTGAGGCAGGAAACCTCTACGCTGAACTTAAAAAGCTCGGTGCTAAATCACTTTCAGCGATAAATATTGGTGGGGGACTTGCCATAGAGTACGCGCAACATCCCAACAGACGCATACGTAACTATTCACTTGAAGAATTTTCAAATGATGTTGTCTTTTTAATTGGCGACATTATGGATAGTAAAAATGTTGAGCACCCTGATATCTACACGGAATCCGGTCGTTATATCGTTGCCCATCATGCTGTTTTAGTCACCCCGGTACTCGAACTCTTTTCGCAAGATTATCAAGAACAGCACCTGCGCCTCAAAGATATCAACCCCCCTCTTGTCGAAGAGTTACTAGAGCTAAACTCCCTCATCAATACCAAGAACTGTATTGAATACATGCATGATGCCTTAGATCATATGGAGTCACTCTTTACTCTTTTTGATTTAGGATATATTGATTTAGAAGACCGCTCTAACGCTGAGATTTTAGCCCATCAGATTATAAAAAATGCACTCTTTCTCTCTATGCAGCAGCCTAACCTAGAGTTCAAACGTTTACAAGACCGTCATCAAGAGCGTTATCTTGTTAACAGCTCATTTTTCCAAAGTATTCCAGATTATTGGGGACTCAATCAAAATTTTCCTGTGATGCCGCTGCACTATCTTGACTCAGATAAAACACTAAGACCCGCAAGTTTATGGGATATTACCTGTGATAGTGATGGAGAAATCGGCTTTAATCCTAACGCACCCCTTTATCTCCATGATGTTGACCTTGACAGTGAAGAGTATTTTTTGGCCTTTTTTAATATTGGAGCCTATCAAGAGACTTTAGGAATGCAACATAACCTTTTTTCCAAACCCAATGAGGCAAGCATCACAATCAATGATGATGGATATAGCATTAGTTTACTAGAAGAGTCAGCAGATCTTTTAAAAGTTGTTGAATCTGTTGGCTATGATGCGAAAGAAATATTAAATAATCTTAAAAATAAACTTGAAATAAGTAGCTTTATAACAGAAAAAGAAAAAAGTGATACACTACGCCAATTAGAAAGCTATCTGTATCAAAACAGTTATCTTCGAACAACAAACTAAAAGGGTAATTTTTGGGACTATTTTCTGAAATTAAAGAAGATTTTGAAAATGTGTATAAAAATGACCCTGCTATGCGCTCTCGATTTGAGTTTATATTCAATTATCCAGGCGTTTGGGCCCTCTTTTGGTATCGTATTGCCCATCGACTTTACCGAATTGGCTTGAGAAGTCTCGCTCGTATTTTGATGGGCTTTAATCAACTCTTCACCGGAATTGACCTGCATCCAGGTGCTCGTATTGGCCGTCGTGTTTTTATTGATCATGGTGTTGGCGTTGTTATTGGTGAGACCTGTATCATTGAAGATGATGTTCTTATCTATCAAGGCGTAACTCTAGGTGGGGTCAGTTTAGATCGTGGCGTCAAGCGTCACCCTACCGTTCGTCGTGGCGCAGTTATCGGTGGTGGAGCAAAAATTCTTGGTAATATCATAATAGGTGAAGATGCAAAAATTGGTGCCAACTCTGTTGTCGTTCGTGATGTTCCTGATAACTCCACTGCCGTTGGTATTCCTGCACACGTTATTGAAAAAGGACGTGATAAAGATCCGCATTCACACAATAAACTCCCCGATATCAATAAAGAGCTTTTTGAGTACCTTATGAAACGTGTAGCTGTGCTTGAGCACATCATTCGTCAAGACAATAACGAAGTCCTTGAGCGTGACTTAGAGCTAGAGAACATCTACGAATCATTTATCAAAGCGATGAAAAATTAAGACCTTTTTTAGAGTTCTCTTCTTTTCAGCACTCTTATTTATCACTCAACTCGCCTTTTTACCAGATTATTCAAACCTTCCCGAAGTTGTCTCTGTTAGTGGCGCACTCAATCACTTTATCGCTTTTTTTACACTTTTTATTCTTTTTGAACGCTCTTATGCGAACCTTACATGTAAAGAGCGTGGTTTAATTTTACTAGCTTATGCATTTTTTATTGAAATCGTCCAATATTTTCTACCTACACGCGCTGCGGAATTATTTGATATTGGGATTGACGCCTTAGGCATTTTATCTGCATATCTCATTCTACCTAAGCTTAAAAAGCAGAAACTTTTCTCTTTTTTGTTATAATTTCAGACTTACTTTAATAAAGGCAAACTCTTGAAAATACAGCTTACTAATCGTGTTAACACTCTATCTGAGTCGATTACCATTGCTATTACGACTTTAGCACAAGAACTTAAAGCCGAGGGAAAAGATATTCTTAGCTTTTCAGCCGGTGAACCTGATTTTGGTACACCTGAGGTGATTAAAAATGCTGCCAAGCAAGCACTTGATGATAATTTCACACGTTATACCGCAGTTGATGGTATTATCGAACTTCGTGAAGCCGTAGCCAATAAACTTAAACGTGATAACGGTCTCAATTATGCACCCAATCAAATCATTGTAAATAATGGAGCAAAGCATACTCTTTTTAACCTCTTTGCGGCAACCATTGAAAATGGAGCTGAAGTTATCATCCCTGCTCCGTATTGGGTAACCTACCCTGAACTTGTAAAATACTGTGGTGGTATTCCTGTTGAAATACACACCAATGATGCCAGTGAATTTAAAATTACACCAGAGCAGTTAAGAGCCGCTATTACTCCTAAAACGAAGATGCTTATCCTTACTACGCCATCAAATCCTACAGGTGCAGTCTATACAAAAGATGAGCTTATTGCCATAGGAAAAGTCTTAGAAGGCACGGATATCATTGTAGCTAGTGATGAGATGTATGAGAAACTTATCTATAACGGTGATTTTACATCGGTAGCTTCCGTGAGTGATGATATGTTTGAACGCACCATCACGATTAACGGGCTTAGCAAATCAGTAGCGATGACAGGATGGCGTTTTGGTTATATGGCTAGTGCCAATACTGAGCTTGTCCAAGCCACTAAAAAACTCCAGAGTCAAAGCACGTCTAATATCAATACCATCACGCAAAAAGCAGCTATCGTTGCACTTGATGGCAAAGCAGATTCAGATATTGAGATGATGAGAAAAGAGTTTTCAGCGCGTCGTGAAGAAGCAGCAGCGCTTGTCAACGCCATTGATGGTCTCTCTGTCTTTGTTCCTGATGGTGCTTTTTATCTTTATATCAACATTAAAGATGTTAATCCTGACTCCATGACATTTTCAAAAGAGCTCTTAGCAGAGCACGGTGTCGCAGTCGTTCCAGGTGTGGCCTTTGGACTTGATGGTTATATCCGTTTAAGTTTTGCAACAAGTATTGATATTATTCGAGATGGTATAAAAAGAATTGAAGCCTACGTAAGGTCTAAACGTTAGCACAATGAAGGCCTAGCCTTCATTACTTCATAGCTTGAAGTGCTGAGATAACCGCATCAAGATTTTTCATGGGAATATGAACTTTCCACTCTGGGCTTTCGGTATCTCCCGAAAGAGAAATTCCGACACTAGCTACCGTACCACTTCCCTCACCATAGGGCTCAACAATTTTAGCAATTGATATGATTCCATTTTTTGTTCCATCTAATGTTAATGTTGACTGATTTGAAATTGTTCCAGACATCGTTTTACCTTATTTTTGAATATGTTTTGATTATAACTAATTCAAATAAATGATGCCTTAAATTTAAATTTTTATATTTTTATTTTGCTAAAATTAACATCAATTAAATATATTATTTGTATAATTTTGTACTATTATGAAAAGGAATTATTATCATTAAGAAAGAGCTACTTATTTTTATCGGGATTTTTATTTTACTTTCATTGATGATGCATCAAGAAGCGTGGCTTAATGCTCCTATAGATCATCTTCAAAATGTCCATAACAGTACTATGGGAGCCTATCATCCCATCTATCTTTCACTTTTAGTGTATCTTATTGTTTTAGGCATACGAAAACTTTTTGCTTGGATTGCAAAGAGGTTTAAAAAGTCAAGTGACTCAGGAGAGTAACTTGCCTATACGTGCTTGAAGCTTGAGCCATTTACGATGTTCTAAAAGTGGAAACCCTGCGAAAGTCTTACCACTCTCTTCAATATCTTTTGTCGCACCCGATCGTCCTGCAAATGTTGTAAAAGGTGCAATGTTAAGATGTCCCGATATAGCACTTTGACCGCCAATGACGACATTGCGACCCAGTGTTGTCGATCCCGCTACACCTGCTTGAGAGACAATTATTGAATATTCACCAATCACACAGTTGTGTCCTATCTGCACGAGATTATCTATTTTTACGCCTCGTTTAAGCAAAGTTGAGCCAAAAACAGCACAGTCTATTGTGCTATTTGATCCAATTTCAACATCATCTTCAATGACAACATTTCCATTTTGATAAATTTTAACATGCTCACCACTCTTAGTATGTGCAAAACCAAATCCGTCGCTTCCTACAACACTGCCTGAGTGAATGATGACATCATTACCGATCTCACAGTGAGCATAAATTGAACTGTTGGCATGAAGTGTGACATTGTTACCAATCTTTACATGTAAGCCGACATAAGCCCCGGCTAAAATGGTACAGTTATCGCCAATTACCGCTCCATTTTCAATATGCGCTTTTGAAGATACCTGAGTGTTTTTTCCGATAATTGGCGCGGGTGCATTCTCATCGAGTATAGGTTTAGAGAACTGTTTTGAAAGTATCGCCATCTTAAGATAACTCTCATCACATACCAAGGCAATGCAAGATCTTGGAACACTATCAATGAGCTTTTGAGGGACAATCACGGCTGCTGCTTTTGTATTGAGCAGATCCGCTTCATATTTGCTACTAGCTACAAAAGAAATTTCACGCTCTTTAGCATCAAGAAGTGTGTTTATCCCTTCAATTTCAATCTCAGGGCCTTCATAACCGATGCCAAGAATTTCAGCAATTTCTTTTAATACCATACTCTTTCCTTACTTAACGTTCAAGTGCTACCGCACCACCTCGAACGATCTCTTTAGGGTTAAATCGCTTAATAGCATTTAAAAAGTTATCAACACGCTTAGGCTCATCGGCAACCATAGCGACAACCATATCTTCACCAACATTGACAATTTTACCGTTATAAGCTTGGCATAAAATATCGATATCAGTAATGGATTCACCAATAGGAAACTTGATTAAAGCCATCTCTTTTTCCACAAAGTCGACATGGTCATAAACTTTAAGAACGGGAATAAGCTTATGAAGCTGCTTCGTGATCTGCTCAATGACACGAACAGAACCTGCAGTCACGATGGTTAAACGTGAGTACTTGCTATCAGGAATTGGAGCTACGGTTAAAGACTCAATGTTATAACCACGACCTGAAAAAAGATCAGTAATACGTGAGAGTACACTCGCTTCATTGACTACAATAACGGAAACTACGCGTCTTTCATTTTCCATTACTTCTCCTTTTTCTCTAATAACATCATATTAAACAGTGATCCGCCTGCTGGAACCATAGGCAGTACATTTTCTAAGCGATGTACCTGAACATCAATGATTGCCACAACGTCTTTCTCTATAGCATCTTTAAGTGCCGCATCAAATTCAGCTTTTGTCTTCACACGATAACCGATACCACCAAAACTCTCTGCCAATTTCACAAAATCAGGCTGAACCGTTAAATCGGTTGATGAGTGACGCTTGTCATAAAAAAGTGTCTGCCACTGACGTACCATGCCAAGAAAGTTGTTATTTAAAATGACATTGATAACGGGGAGTTTATACTCCACTGCTGTCATCAACTCTTGAATATTCATCAAAATCGAACCATCACCGGTGACATTGATACTGACCTTCTCTGGAGCAGCGCGTTTCACACCCATCGCTGCTGGAAAACCAAAGCCCATCGTACCAAGTCCACCCGAGCTGATCCATTGACGTGCACGTGTAAAAGGATAGAACTGAGCTGACCACATCTGGTGCTGTCCAACATCGGTAGAGATGTTAGCATCATCACCCAATAACTCACCGAGACGTTCAATAACCCATTGCGGTTTAATACGTTCCACATCTTCATTATAAGATAGTGGATGCAGTCTATCAAAGTTATTAATCGTATCAATCCAAGGCGCATGTGAAGCCGCATCAACCTTATCACGAGCAAGTTCTATCATCGACTCTACAACGCTTTTAACATCACCAACAATTGGATAATTTGCATTCACAAGCTTCGAGATACTTGCGGGGTCAATATCAACATGAATGACATCAGCATTTTTTGCAAACTCAGACAGTTTACCCGTAACACGGTCATCAAAACGTGCGCCTAAACCGATAACAAGGTCTGTCTCACTCATCGCCATATTTGCTGCGTACGATCCGTGCATTCCTAGCATTGAGATGAGCATAGGGTCATCATAAGAGAGCGTACCACGTGCCATAAAGGTCTCAACAGCAGGAATCTGTGTCATTTTTACAAACTCGCGTACCACATCCGTAGCATTGGAATTCATAATCCCGCCGCCGAGATAAAATAGAGGACGTTTTGCTTTGCAGATCGCCTCAACCGCTTTTTTAATCTGACGTGCATTACCCTTAATGTTTGGCTTATATGTTGGAAGATCAATCGCTAATGAGTAGTCAAACTCTGCGATCTGCGCGGTAACATCTTTAGGAATATCAACATGCACGGGTCCTGGGCGCCCTGAAGCTGCAATATAAAAGGCTTCTTTTAAGACACGACCCAGATCACTAGCATCAGTGACGAGGTAGTTATGTTTTGTACATGAACGGCTAATACCGACGGCATCAATCTCTTGAAATGCATCCGTACCGATAAGGCTCATAGGAACTTGACCGCTAATAACAACCATTGGAATCGAATCCATATAGGCATCTGCTAGACCTGTAACTGCATTGGTAAACCCTGGTCCTGATGTAATCATCGCTACACCAACCTTACCACTTGCCTTAGAATACCCCTCTGCCGCATGAACCGCTGCCTGCTCGTGACGCGCCAAAATATGTTCAAATGAGCTCTGCTTATAGATCTCATCATAAACATTCATGATTGCCCCACCAGGGTAACCAAAAACCGTGTCAACATTCTCGGCAATCAATGCTTCAATGACCATTTGTGCACCGCTTATTTGCATGATTGTCTCCTTTTGTTTATGTTAAAAATGTCGCGTATTATAGTAAATAATAGCTATAACTTACGTTAAAATTTGTGTTAATTATGCATATCAGAATAATTTAAGTAATGCTTTCACAATACGAACGGGCTAGACCCTCACGAAGACCATCATCTATCACAATACCAGCTTCAAAACCTAAGATCTGATAAAAGACGTCAACAATAATTATTCCAGCAGCAATAAGGTTTTCACGCCCTACCCCGACATAGAAGCTTCGAGTGTGTTCATCCATCGTCATTAACTCTGCAAAAGCCTTAGTTATACCCTTACATGTAAGCGTATAACCATTTATCTTATCGGGGTCATAAGATTGATAATCCATGCCTAAAAGGTAGGCTGAAATTGTTGTTGGTGTTCCTGCTGTAGCAACAAGTAATTTAGGCTTTTCATAGTTTTCGTAACTGTTCTTAATGAAGCTTTTCACCTCATCAAGTTCTCTCTCTAAATAAGTGCGAACCTCTTGTTCTGTGTTGCACTGCTGGGCTATCGTGACAATACCGACTTTAAAACTTTGTGAAATGACCTCATTTTTAAAAGAAAAAATTACCTCTGTAGAACCGCCACCGATATCGATTAATACTAATGAATCACTACTATTGCCCAGTCTGTGAAGACGATACTTTACTGCTTTTAAGGTATAAAAAGCCTCTTTTTTGCCATCAATTAATTCAAATGAAACCGCAGTTTTTTTCTCAATTTCATAGAGAACTTCATGCGAATTTGTGGCTTGACGCATCGCTTCTGTGGTCACAGCAACGATAGGCTCATGACTAAAGTCCAGATGTGTTTTGGCCGCTTCAATCGCATTGATAATACGCTCTTGTGCTTCAATAGAGATCTTTTTGCTTACATGTAAGTTATCAGCAGTCTTGACAATCGCCTCAAATTCTCCAATTTTCTCTCCACTCTCACAGTTTACATGTAAGAATCTACAGCTGTTTGAACCTAAATCTATAGCGATCATGTTCTAGATTTTAAAATGGAAGGAATAACAAGATTTGGCGTCCAGTTTGTTAGCTCGCCAATGGACTCATTCTCATGTGAAAATGTCTTTTGATGCGCACTGTTATAGCGATCTATATAATAGAGTATAAAATCATCATCACCAAACATACTTAAATAATTTTTTATACCCGTTTCAATGGTATCTGTATCCATCTTAACACGGAGTGCTTGTTCTAGCTGATTATTATAACACTGCTGAAAGAGATTAGCTATCGCTTCATATTTTGCACTGATATCAAGATAGATCTCAATACTCTGCTTTATCGCCATAGCATCACCCTTAGCCGCAAACTTTAAAGCACTATCAACAAGCTTGCTCCATTGGAGCTCAAGCTCTTCGCCTTCTTTTGTCTCATAAAGCAGTGGATAACTCCCCATATAGGCAAAGGCATTGACGAGATTACCCGCATGAATCGCATCATAGAAGAGCTGTTTGGCTCTGATGGAGTCTTCCATCTCTTGGGCTTCTTCTGTAAAATCTGGAAACTCTTTTAACATACCAGCAAGCTTTTGGGCTGAGACATAATCCGCTTCACTATAAGCTTCTTGCGATTTGATATAAAGCTTGTCCGCATAATCTAAAACAATCTGATACTCTTTGAACTCTTTTAAAAAGCCGTGGTTTTTGACGAGTTCAAACATCTTAACAAACTCTTTTTGAGCAATCAATTTTTTAAAATAGAGATACATTTTTTGCTCTGCAAAGAGTTGTCCAATCAGAAGTGATTTTTCAGAAATACCGCGAAAAGGGCTTAAGAGTTGTCGCGCCTGTTCTTCTCCATTTTTACTTAAAATAAGCTCTTGAGCTTTCATAAAAGAGAGTTTCCATCGCTTCTCCATCTTGAGATATGCCGCAGACTCTTGAAAGCTTGTGTACTGTTTTGCCATGGAATACGCAAGTGGGTAACGTCCCTCTTCTATATACTTTTGAAAAACAGTGTATTGATCGAAATCACGTAGTATTTGGGTAATAAACTTACTCTTTTTAGGCACAACTTTAAAAGGTTCAAGCATCTTAATCGCCGTATCTTTTTGCGATTTGGCGAGTAATATTTTAGCCTTAGCTAGGGTAGCCTCCCAAAGACGTTCCGCAGCACGATAAGAGTCTGAATACATCAATACGGGGTTCTCTTCTACCTCTTCATAATACGCTTTATACTCTTGCGCTTTTATCATCTGTAAATAACGCTCTTGATCACCAAAAAGTGGATAGATATCGACATTACCATCTTGCGTTCCCACTGCAAGATGAAAACCATCTTCAATAAACCCTAAAGCAGTAATTGTCTCTTTGCTTTTGAGGTATCTTTGTGTGAGTAACTCATAGGTCTCAAGATCGTACAGGGCGATATAGCCCAATTTTGTTCCTACAAACAAAAATCTAAAGTCATGACTTACTGCAATGTCGGTCACAGTATCATTGACCTTAGTCATACGCTTTAAATTTTTTCCATTTCGAATATCCCAGACAATTAAACCCCCTTCTTTATCTACAGAAAGTAGGCGAAAAGAAGGTAAAAAAAGTAATTTCATAATCGCAGCAGAATGCGCCCGTAATTTAAGAGGCTTTTTCATTGTAGCAATATTTAAAACCGTAATAGTTTTATCAAAACTTCCCGTAGCTAACCACTGTCCATTATCATTAAAAGCCACGGTGGTAACATAATCACTATGAGGGGGTAAGGTAAAGGCGAGACGCGCTGTTTTTAGCGACCAGACAAAGGTCTTACCATCTTGTCCACCCGTAACAAAATAACGTCCATTAGGATCAATGCAGAGACTTTCAATCTCTCCTTGATGGCGACTTACCTTATAAAGTAGCTCTTTTTTAGCCACAGAAAAAAGAGCTGCTTGGTTTGTATTGGGGACAATAGAAGCACAGACACCGCCACCAGGAGCGATATCAATATGAGTGCCTATATAGCGTTCATGTAGCATTCCCGTTTTAAATCCACCCATAATTTTATAGTTTTTTGTATCAATTAAACGGAGTGAGATTTGCGAATCCAAAACGGCTAAAATACCATTATTAAGTACCTTTAAGAGTAATACGGGATGTTTAATATTAAAGGATTTTATCGTCTGCATTAGCGGTACTCACTACTTAAATAACCATGGTTCTGAAGTACTAAACGAATCTCATCTTGGTGCTCTTTGCCTTTAGTCTCTAAGTGAATGGTAACATTGGCATCACCATAATCAAGATCAGTAGAGGTTCTATCATACGCAATGTGCACAATGTTGGCACTTAAGTCTCGAAGCAGTTCGGTGAGCATCATCAATGAGCCTGGCTTATCAACAAGGGTAACCACAAGCTTCATCTTACGATGCGATTTGATCATACCTTTTTCAATAATAACCGAGAGCAAGGTAACATCAACATTACCTCCACTCAGCACTACTGCTACTTTTTTACCTTGAAGATTGGGAAGTTTATGATGCATTAAGGCAGCAACCCCTACCGCACCAGCACCCTCAACAACAAGTTTCTGTTTTTCAAGTAAAAACAAGATAGCGCTAGCAATCTCTTCATCATCTACAGCGATAAATGCATCAACATTGTCTAAAATATACGATAAGTTTTTTTCAGAAGTATCTCGTACGGCAATACCATCAGCAATCGTACGCACCGAAGTGCTATCGACTGCTTTTTTAAGCGCATATGAATTTTTCAGTGCCGGAGCACCCGTTGCACTCACTCCGATAACTTCAATGGATGGATTAAGCTGCTTTATTGCTACGGCAATACCCGAAATAAGACCTCCGCCACCAACCGGCACTAAAATCGCATCAAGCTCATCGGCTTGATCTAAAATATCTAAAGCTATCGTACCTTGACCCGAGATAACATCATCATCTTCAAAGGGGTGGACAAAAACCATATCATGCTTAGCTTCATAATCCTTGGCAAAGGCATAAGCATCATCGTAATTACTCCCAGAGAGAATCACTTCAGCGCCAAAATACTTTACTCCATTGACTTTAGTCAGAGGTGTTGATTCAGGCATGACAATGACTGCTTTAGCACCAAAATGAGAAGCCGAATAGGCAACACCTTGAGCATGATTACCCGCGCTTGCCGTCACAACACCACGAACACGTTCTTCATCACTCAAAGAAGCGATACGGTTAAAAGCGCCACGAAGTTTAAAGGCACCCGTCGCTTGTAAATTCTCTTTTTTTAAAAAGACTTCTACGCCACTCATCTCACTTAAAAATGGTGCATAGGAGAAAGGAGTATTATTAACAATAGCGCCAATACGCTCACGCGCTTCTTGTATGGATGCGAGTGAAACCATTAAAAGAGCGTACGATGCTCAACCATAGTACAATAATTTTGAACAACTTTCATGCCAGCTTCTTCTGCCTTCTGCGCAGCATCATTATTAACAATACCTTTTTGTGACCAAAACACTTTGATATCACCACGTTGGATACAGGCATCAGCAATAGGGCCTAGTGCAGCAGGTTTCCTAAAAATATTCACCATATCAACAGACCCTGGTATCTCTGCAAGTGAGCGATAGACTTTCTCACCTAAAATTTCATCTTCTTTTGGATAAACGGGGATAATCGTGTAACCAGCCTCTTTTAAGTACTTAGCGACAATATGACTGTCTTTACTGCTGTCTGGAGATAAACCTAAAACCGCAATAGTTTTTACCGAATCAAAAATAGCTTTTATCTCTTCTACATTACTATTTACTGTTGGAAATTCGCATTCATGTGACATTAATATTCCTATGATATAAATTTTTTATTTATTATACCATCTTCTCCTGACCCAAACGATAAAGTGCGAAATCATACTTCACAGGATCATCTTTATCAAAGCTTTGAAGCTTACATGTAAGCTCTATTGCTGCTTGTAGATCATAGGTTTTTC
>JAYEGP010000152.1:0-2924 GCA_034659135.1 Campylobacterota bacterium | reverse complement strand
CTTGAGAGTTATTACGAATCATTTAAGGTGAGTAACTCGAAACAGAAGCATGATGGTTACCGTGTGGGTATCGGTGGACGATATCAGTTTGAGAACATAGGGCTTAAAGGCGTGTATGAACATGGTCTGACACATACCTTTCAACCTCCACTCAAAGAGGATCTTATAGTAGATAAGCTCTATCTACGCGCTGATTATAGGTTTCGCCAATCTTGGAGAGTCAATGTGCATTATATTAATGTACTTAAGGACAATCTTGTCCCGACGGCTTATAGCGCAAGTTACGGTGCAGGTTTGACTTATGATGTCAATAAGATGTTGTCTGTAAATTTCACACAGTTTTATACCGACTATCAAATCTTTGATGCCTATCAGAGTGATCTGAAACTTGATCTTAAGATGCGATTTGATGATCTAAAAATTAAAATCTCTTCTATAACGAAAGCCATTCATCTACAAGGATATGAAGCTACTATTTTTTCTAAAAATGCGCAAGAAGATTATCTCACTTCGGGCTTGAAGATGCATGCTCACTTTAAAGAGTATCACTTTGGAGCAGGGGCCTATTTTGGAAAAAGAGCATTTGCGGTGATGAATGATGGCTTTAAGCTTCAGCATCATGCGATGGAGTTTGATCGTACCTATGCTATGGGTGCGGGAAGAAACTTTTCAGATTTAATCTTAAGGTTTCAGTATGTCTATCAAAGAGCGACGGAGCTTCCTTTTCAAAATGAAAATGTAAGTTTTGATAACCTTAGATTCCTAGGAACGTATAAGTTCTAAAGCACATAAAGTAAAATCATAAAATAATGAAAAAGACTTCCCCCTAAAACAAAAAGATGCCATATCGCGTGATAATAAGGTTTATGATCTTTGATGTAAAAGATGACACCAAAGGTATATGATAGTCCTCCAGCCACAAGAAGCCAGAGACCACCGCTGTCTATATTTGGAATCAGCGAATCCAGAGCGATTACGATGATCCAACCCATAAGTAGATAAAAAAGCAAAGAGAGTGTTTCAAAGCGACCAGGATAAACAAACTTGAGAAATATCCCAATAAGTGCCAGCGTCCAGTTAAAGGCAAAGATACTCCATCCCCATACATCAGCCATAGCAATAAGCGTTACAGGTGTGTAGGTTCCAGCAATAAGAAAGTAGATACTCGCATGATCAAATTTTTGAAAAAGAGCTTTAATACTTTGATGGCTAATGGCATGATAGAGGGTAGAAGAGCCGTACATAATGATAAGTGTCGCACCATAAATAGCAGAACTTGTAATGATTAAAGCAGAACCACTCAAGGTGGCATAGGCAACTAAGATAGCTAAACCCGCGATGCTAAGCGCTAAACCGACACCATGGGTTATGGCGTGCCAAATCTCTTCGACAAGTGAAAAATTATTGATGGCTTGATCTGAATTCATGTGCTATTGTAGTGAAGTTTAATTAATGTTTAAAAAGAGTCCAAGGTTTGCTATACGCTTCAAGTTGATCCTTACATGTAAGGCTAAGAAAACGTTCACCCTCATCAGGCTTACATGTAAAGCAGTAGGCTTCATCTTTAAAGTGAAAACGTAAGCTAAAAGCATGCAGATAGCCACGATCTTCTTTTTTAGCTTCATCGGCATTAGCATAACGAATATCTCCTGCTATGGGAGCGCCGATACTTTTAAGTGCCACACGAATCTGGTGTGTTTTTCCAGTATGAGGCTTGATAAGATAGAGACGTTCATTGGGACGGAGTGAGGTACTGACAAATTGTGTGATGGCAGGGTTTTGCGACGTGTTTGAAAACTTATAATTCCCACGTCGGGCACTCACCATATCACCCTTGATCCAGCCTTGCTTTTTCTTAGGTTTGCGAAGTGCGATAGCGAGGTAATATTTCTGTATTTGACGCGTTTCAAAGAGTCTTGTAAACTCTGAAGCGGCCTGTTTTGTTTTAGCCAAAATAAGCAGTCCCGAAGTCATCTTATCCAGACGATGGACACTGTAGAGTTGCTTTACATGTAAGAGTTGTGTCGCTAAAACAACGACACCCGCTTCTTCTTCAGAGTGAAAGTTAAGATTGGCGGGTTTGTTGATGATGGCAAAGTCACTGTTTTCAAAAAGTAGCTCTATCGCTTTCATTTTTACGCTGTTCAGCCTCTACGATGAGACGTTTGACGGGGTTTGCTCTGATCATTTTTAGGACGTGATCGGTTGTTGCTATTGCCTCCGCCGCCACTTTTTGCTCTGTTTGAAGAACGATTTCCCCCATTGCGATTTCGGGAGTTACTTCGATTTTGAATCGGTTCTGCTTTAATAGAAGGATCAGGAATAAATCCTTTGACTCTCACTCTCTCAATAGGCTTTTTAATGAGCTTTTGAATGTTTTTAAGCAGGGTGTCTTCATCAACACAGACGAGTGATACCGCTTCACCATCATTACCCGCACGTCCTGTTCTGCCGATACGGTGAACATAGTCTTCAGGAACATTAGGAAGTTCATAATTAACAACATGTGGTAGTTGATCGATATCGATTCCCCGCGCCGCGATATCGGTAGCCACAAGGACACGAACGGTTCCATCTTTGAAATTAGCAAGGGCTTTGGTTCGAGCACTTTGGCTTTTATTTCCATGAATGGCTGCTGCGGTAATACCGTCAGTTTCAAGTTGTTTTGTGAGACGATTGGCACCATGTTTGGTTCGGGTAAAGACGAGAACCTGTTTCCATTCTCCCTCAGTGATAAGATTAGAAAGCAGTTCGCGTTTACGTTCTCTATCGACGGGATGAACGATCTGTTTCACATTTTCAGATGAGGTATTACGTCGGGCTACTTCAATAAGTTCAGGCTTATTGAGTAGGTTATCTGCCAACTTTTTAATCTCATTAGAAAAAGTCGCTGAAAAGAGAAGGTTTTGACGATGCTTTGGTAA
>JAYEGP010000151.1:0-2933 GCA_034659135.1 Campylobacterota bacterium | reverse complement strand
TATGATGGGGATGCCTTATTATGAAGACCCATCAACTTTAGCTGAAGGTGAACAAGCTGAATTACTAGCAAAAGCTGATGGCTATAAAAAAGGTAAAAATGTTATCTTTAAACTAGAATTATCTAAGTCAAGTACACTTTATGGGTACAAACTTGGTAAAAAGACTTCTAAGTTTGTTAAAAAAATTGGGACACAAAATGCAGGAATCTTACCGTATTGTGTTTTAGTTGAAAATGGTGTAGCAAAAGCTTTAAGTGCCAAATACTATATTGCCATTAGCTATCCACAACTCTCTATGAGTGATTTTATGGGAATTGCAACGGTACCGGGTGCTGTTGAAAAAGATCTGAAAAAAGCGTTTAAATAACTTCTTCACTGCCCAAGGCAGTGAATCTTCCGGAATTAATAAATCTTATATATATAAATGCTATACTTTTTGCAAAGGAGTATAGTATGTCTGACATCTATAAAGATCAAGTCACTCAAGAGTGGTATTTTCCTGATAAAGCATATATTTTAAGTGAGACCGATGAGAAAGGTATCATTACTTATGCTAATGATGTTTTTTATGAGATTGCTGGTTATAGTTCGGATGAACTTTTGGGTGAACCTCATAATATTGTTAGACATCCTGATATGCCTCGTATCGCTTTTCAAGGACTCTGGGATGATATTCAATCTAAAGGATTTTGGACAGGCTTTGTAAAAAACAGACGAAAAGATGGGGGTTATTATTGGGTCTATGCGACAGCACTTCGTCGTGTTGAAAGTGATGGCTCTATATATTATCTTTCAATACGAACAAAGCCCTCTAGAAGTGATGTGGATGCTTGTGAAAAGTTATATGCGGAGTTACGTGAAAGCGAGTAGCTTATAGTTTCTTACATGTAAAGCTCTACATGTAAGGCCTTAGATTTTAAAATTTATCGCTTTAAACATTTTATCAAGGATATTAGTATAGTAAGATTTTTCCTCTTCGTTTCCCATAGCCACGGGAGGTTGACCTTGATCAGAGTACTCACGTATTTGCATATTGAGAGGAATCTGTCCTAAAAGAGGGACTTCATACTTAGCAGCAATTTTTTCTCCACCACCTGAGCCAAAGATATCATATCGGTTTCCCGTATCAGGAGCGATAAAATAACTCATGTTTTCTACAATACCCGCCATAGGTACTTTGATATCTTTAAACATCATAATCGCTCGACTGACATCATCCGTTGATATGAGTTGTGGTGTGGTGACAATGACACTCGCAGTGATTGGTAACTCTTCGGCCATGGTTAATTGAATATCACCCGTTCCTGGTGGCATATCGATTACCATAAAATCAAGTTCACCCCAAGCTACATCTTCTAAAAACTGGGTTAGAGCAGAGACAGCAACAGAACTTCTCCATACAAGTGGCGTGTCCATAGTTGGTGTGGTGAGTCCAACGCTCATAATTTTCAGACCGTAATTTTCGCTAGGGATGATTTTATTATCATCATTCCATTTAATGCGTTCTAAATCTGTCTGAGTAAGACGAGGAATATTCGGACCATACACATCGGCGTCTAGTAGACCTACTTTGAACCCTTTTTGCGCTAAAGCAACCGCAAGATTCACAGAAACGGTACTTTTACCTACGCCACCTTTACCGCTTGTGACAGCAATGATGTTTTTAGCATAGGGTGCACGATTATTGGGTCTTGCTGTATTACCAAAATTCATATCTTTTTGAGCGAGATTTTTTTTAGTAATATTAAGAGAGTCAAAGCGACTTTCTAGTTGTTCTTCAATGACTTTTTTAACACTAAGATAAGAGTCTTCACTAACAGTGAGAAGCTCAATGGAAACACGGTTGTCAGTTAGCTTTACTGTAGAAATTAGATTGAGTTCTCCAAGTGTTCGAGTAATTCCAGGATAGACTATGGATTCAATTTCACTTTTTAGTTCTTGACTATTCATAAGGATTTGCTCTACTCTCTCTAGCTAGAAGGCTTTTGGTGCCATTTGCTTTTTGTGCTAGTGTTGCCATAATAGTTTGAGATGCTGGATAGTCGATACTTAATTTATGATAAGCTTGAATTCGTTGATCTATGAGTTGATTTAGTAAGACAGTAACTTGTGAAATATTGCCTTTACGGTCACTCTCGTTTAAAAGATTTTTAATTAGCATCTCACGTGTGTTCATATCTAATTCAATATCGACTTTCTTTGCTATGGCAATGAGGTCATTTTGCGATAGATACAATCCAGAAAAAAAAGTATTTAAAAAGTGGTTTTCTAAGGCGGTAAATTTACTACGTTGATTACTGTTTTGACGTTTCATGTTTATTGTCCTAAGTTTGTTTTAGCAGCTAAAGCAACATTCTCATCGCTATCGCTTAGCAAGATAGTTAAAATATCTTCAGGAACATTACTGTTTTCAGCAAGACGCATTCGCACCATTTTATCATTATCATCAGCTAAAATCTTAAGGAGTTTAACGGGAGTATTAGGATTCCCTGAGAGTCCATCACGTACAATCTTCTCATCACTAAAAAATATCTCTAAAATATCTGATGGTGTTGAAGGATTTGTAGCGACCAAGGCACGAACAAGATTGACCTTGTCTTTAGATAAGTCACGTAGTACCTCTGTTGGAGTATGTGGATTTTTAGCTACAGCCCAACGTGCTCCCATATCTACTGGATTTTTCGCAATATCCCTTAAGAGTTCAACCATCGTTTCGCTGTACTCTTGATCCCGCTCGTAGACGGAGGTTCTTAGGCTTAGGTTCATTGCAACCTGTCCAACAATTTCTTTATGGTGCTTATATGCCATATAAATATTCTTAACATCTTCAATTGGGAGTGATTTATCTTCGAGATAATCGATAAGAAGTTCACTATCGTTTTGTGAAATAGCATCATTGATTTGAGACATTATTTTTTCCTGTTTACATGTAA
>JAYEGP010000150.1:0-14236 GCA_034659135.1 Campylobacterota bacterium | reverse complement strand
ATCACTCAAGTGGCTTAAAACCAAAAGTTATGGAAATAGCTTTAGATATAATACCGTCATAAATAGTTAAACATAAGGAATTCCATGAGTTTACGCGTAGAGATAAAAGATGCCATTAAAGCTGCTATGAAAGCAAAAGAGACAGAAAAACGTGATGCCCTTCGCTTGCTTGACAGTGCGATGAAACAGATCGAAGTGGATGAGCGAAAAGAGCTTAGCGATGAGGATGTCACCGCAATCATCATCAAACAGATTAAACAGCGTAATGATGCCGCCACACAATATAAAGATGCAGGTCGCGAAGATCTTATGGAAAAAGAACTCTCTGAGATCGCTTTTTACGAACCTTATTTACCGATTCAGCTCGATGATGATGCGCTTAAAGCTGCCATTGAAGCTATTATTGCTGAAGTGGGTGCCACATCCATGAAAGATATGGGAAAAGTCATGGGTTCGGCCAAAGCTAAAATTGGAAGCCAAGCTGATGGAAAACGTATTAATGAATGTGTGAAATCGCTATTAGGATAAAAATTTGCTATTTTTTAAGCACTTTTGAAATAATCTCGTAGCCAAAGTGTGTTATTCTCCTATATACAGACTATAGGAGAATATTTTTGCCCCCTAACCTTCTTCTCGCCTCAGCGATTATCGCCCTTTTAGTTATTGCCCTACCTATCGTTTTTCATTTTACGCGCTATCTTGGTGCACGAAGTGATTGTGAACGTAAAAATGAACCTTATGAGAGCGGTATTCGCCTCACTCATAAAGACCCTTATGACAGTTTCAATATCAAATTTTATATTGTGGGTATCATCTTTTTACTCTTTGATGTTGAAATTCTTTTTATGTTTCCATGGGCAATGAACCTACGTGAACTTGGTTTTTTTGGAATGATGGAGATGTTTGTCTTTATGGGACTGCTCATTGCAGGTCTTATCTATGTGTATAAATCAGGAGTGCTCAAATGGACTTAAGCCAAGAAAATCACCTGCTCGGTGATGCCATCATCACCACACGACTTGACGCCGTCATCAACTGGGGGCGTCAATCCTCACTCTGGCCTATGGTTTTTGGAACCGCATGTTGTGCTATCGAGTTTATGGCCACCGCAGCGAGTCGTTATGATGTCTCGCGTTTTGGAGCGGAAGTACTGCGTTTTTCACCCCGCCAAGCCGACCTACTCCTTGTTGCTGGAACGGTGAGTTACAAACAAGCCCCCATCTTAAAACAGATTTACGATCAGATGCCAGAACCCAAATGGGTTATCAGTATGGGAGCCTGCGCCTGTTCTGGTGGGTTTTACGACAACTACACCACCGTACAAGGCATTGATGAGATCATCCCTGTTGATGTTTATGTCGCAGGATGCCCTCCACGTCCTGAAGCGATGCTCGATGCCATCGTCTCCATTCAAAAACGACTCTGGAGAGAAAAAAGTTGCGATATCCGTAATGATGGCTTCAAGGGAAAACTTGATGAATAATACGCTTTTAGAAGCCTTTAAAGATGTAAGCTTATTAAAAACTGTAGATGAAAGACCTATATATAAAGTTACATGTAAAGAACTTTATGATGTTTCTACTTATCTTAAAAAAGAGATGAACTTTACTCTGCTTCTTGATATTGTCTGTACAGACTATCTCGATATGCCTCAAGAAGCGAGTACGCGCTTTGTCTTAATGTATCACTTTCGTCATAGTGATTTTAAGCAGTTGCTCTCCTTACATGTAAACATTGAAGAGCCAGAGATTGGTCCTCCTAGCTTGATAGCTCTTTATGAAGCAGCGGATTGGCTAGAGCGTGAAGTTTATGATCAGTTTGGAGTCGCATTTGAAAACCATCCCATGCTCAAACGTATCTTAAATCATAACGAATTTGTCGGAAATCCACTTCGTCGTGATTATGAGATTACTAAGGGACAGTACTGCACCCAGACTCAAGATATGATGGATGAGATGAAACCGCTTCTTAACGCGCGAGACTTAGATCAAGAACGAGATAATCTCATGATCTTAAATCTCGGTCCCTCGCATCCAGCCAGTCACGGAACCATCCGTACTATGGTCGCACTTGATGGTGAGAAGATCGTAGCAGGAGCCTCAGAGATCGGCTATCTACACCGTGGTTTTGAAAAATCGTGTGAGAATCACACTTACAATCAGATCATGCCTTATACTGACCGACTTAACTACTGTTCCGCGCTGATGAACAATATTGGTTTTGCTAAAGCCGTTGAAGATATGATGGGACTCACACTTCCTGATCGTGGTATTTTCATTCGTGTTATCTTAGCTGAGCTTTCTCGTGTTATCGATCATCTTGTCTGTCTCGCGGCAGGACTTTTAGATATGGGAGCCCAGACCAATTACTGGTATCTGTTTAACCCTCGTGGTGAAGCGTATGACTTTTTAAGTCGTCTCACTGGGGCACGTCTGACTAACTCTTATATGCGCATCGGTGGTATGACACATGACTTTCATGAGGGGTGGGAAGCAGAGTTGCATGTCGTACTCAAATCGATAGAAAAAGGGATCTCCGAATCACTTACCATGATAGAGCATAACCGTATTTTCCAAGACCGTACCCTAAATATTTCCAATGTCAGCGCTGAAAAAGCATTAAATATGGGATTTACCGGACCAAACCTACGTGCAAGTGGTGTGAAATACGATCTGCGTTTTTCAGATCCTTACTACTACTACGATACTTTTGATTTTAACATGGTTGTGGGTTCAGAGGGAGATACTTATGATCGGATGATGGTACGTTTTGATGAGATGGGTGAGAGTATTAAGGTCATTCGCCAGGCGATGAAGCAGATTCCAGATGGAGCTATCAGTGTGCCAAATCATGATGTCACCTTGCCAAGCAAAGATGCTGTCTATAACTCCATTGAAGGGGTGATGAACCAATTCAAACTTGTTTTTGAAGGGGTTAAAGTCCCTAAAGGCGAGTTTTATGGTGCGACTGAAGCTGCCAATGGCGAACTTGGTTTTAGTATCGTCTCAGATGGGAGTGGTACTCCCTACCGCGTTAAAGTACGACCGCCAAGCTTTTTACACATGGCGGCGTATCCTAAGATAATCGAAGGCACTCAAGTTGGTGATGCCATCTTGACGCTTGGAAGTCTCAATATCATTGCAGGAGAGATGGATCGATGAGTTTTACTTTTACAAATGAGAACCTAGAAAAGATCGAAGCCCTTAAAAAACGCTATCCTTCTCCTAAAGCCTTAGCCCTTCCCCTACTCTGGATGGCTCAAGAACAAGAGCGTTTTATCAGCATTGATGCGATTGATGTGATTGCCGAGCTTTGTGATAACGCGCCGATGGAAATCTATCGCGTGGCGACCTTTTACACAATGTTTACACTTGAACCCCTCGGTAGGCATCATATTCAACTCTGTAAAACACTCTCGTGTGCACTCTGTGGCAAAGAGGAGATACTCAATCACATTAAAACTAAAATCGGTATCGAAGTAGGAGAAACCAGTGAAGATGGTCGCTTTACCCTCTCACAAGTCGAATGTTTAGGTTCTTGTGGAACCGCTCCAATGATGCAGATTAATGAGACCAATTACGAAAACCTTACGCCTGAAAAGATTGATGCTATTTTAAAGGAGCTTTCATGAGAGATGCTCGTATTGTCAGTCGTAAGTTTGATACACCTAAGAGTCATACCCTTAAAACCGTACTTCCTCTTGGAGCCTATGCGAGTCTAAAGAGAGCATTTTCAATGAAGCCAACGGATATCATAGAGGAAATTGATAAAAGCGGACTCCGCGGTAAAGGTGGTGGTGGCGCTTCTGCTGGGGCTAAGTGGAAATTGATGCCTCAAGATGATGAACGTCCCTCTTTTTTAGCGGTGAACTGTGATGAGTCCGAACCCGGAACATTTAAAGATCGTCAAATCATCTCCAAAGATCCGCATCTGCTTCTTGAGGGAATTATTCTTAGCTGCTACGCGATAAAATCTCATCACGCATATATCTATATTCGCGGTGAGTATCCTGCATTTGAGAAAATTTTACAAGAGGCGATTAATGAAGCCTATGAAGAAGGTTATTTAGGAGAAAAGAATCCTGATTATTGTGTTGATGTCACTATTCATCGTGGTGCAGGTGCTTATATCTGTGGTGAAAAATCAGCACTGCTAGAGTCTATGGAGGGAAAACGCGGTCATCCTCGCTTAAAGCCTAAGCAAAAAGAGTGTGAGTGGTATTTTGATAATCCAACCCTTGTTAATAATGTCGAAACTATTGCCTCTGTGCCTTTCATCATTGAAAATGGAGCCCAGTCCTATCGAGAGTATGGCACTGCAGAGAGCCCGGGAACCCTGCTTTTTGGTATGAGTGGTCATGTCAATACTCCCGGTATTTATGAAGCAGAGTTTGGTACTTCAATGATGGAGTATATCAACCATTTTGGTGGCGGAATTAAAAATGGAAAAAAACTTAAAGCCGTTATCCCTGGAGGCGCATCGACAGCCGTACTGACTGCGCAAGAAGCCGAACGTGCCATTCTCGCCTATGAGAGCTTTCGCGATGTCAAGTCAGCGCTGGGCACGGGAGGAATGATCGTCATGGATGAAGATACTGACATGGTCGCCGCACTTAAAAACCTGCTTGAGTTTTACCATCATGAGTCTTGTGGACAGTGTACACCGTGTCGTGAGGGAACAGGATGGACGGACACCTTAGTCGGTGATATTTTAGAGGGCAATGCCACAAGCGAAGATATCGATAAACTCCTTGAACTCGCTAACACCATGAATGGTAAGACCATCTGTGTCTTTGCACCTGCTGTGGCGGATGTTATCAGCTCTTTTATCGGAAAATTTCGTGATGAGTTTGAAGCGAAGATTGGAGTGCAATCATGATTAATATCACCGTTGATGATAAAGCCTTACATGTAAGCGAGGATGCTCTGCTTATTGATGTCTTAATTCAAAACGATATACAGATTCCCTATTTCTGTTACCATGAAGCCTTAGGCGCAGATGGCAACTGTCGTATGTGTATGGTCGAGATAGAGGGTCAAAAACGTCCTCAAGTCGCCTGTGATACCTTTGTTAAAGAGGGAATGGCCGTACGAACAAAAACCGAGAACATCAATCGTGTCCGCCAAAATATCCTCGAACTTGAACTCATTAATCACCCTATTGACTGCCCTATTTGTGATCAAGCGGGTGAGTGTAAACTTCAAGATTTCTACATGGATTACGGACTCTATGACTCGAACATTGAAAGCGCTAAAAAAGTCCATCATAATAAACGTGTGGATCTCGGAAGCGATGTCATACTCGATCAAGAGCGCTGTGTCTTATGTGCGCGTTGCACCCGTTTTACTTCAGACATTACCAAAACGCATGAACTTGGAATTATTGGACGTGGAGATCACGCCTGTGTCAGTACCATGCCCGGGCGAAAACTTGATAATCCTTACGCCATGAATGTCGTCGATCTCTGTCCTGTTGGTGCGCTAACGAGCAAAGACTTTCGTTTCCATCAGCGTTCATGGTTTTTGACCTCAACACCATCTATCTGCCACGGTTGCGCTAAAGGTTGTAATATCACTATCGATCATAATAAAGAGAAGTATCATGATGATACCATTTACCGTTTTCGTCCTCGGGTTAATCTTGATGTCAATGGTCATTTCATCTGTGATGAGGGACGTTTGAGCTATAAAGCCTTGCAAGAGAACCGTCAACTTGACTTTACATGTAAAGATAACTCTTGTTCAGAAGATAAAGCACTTGAGTATCTCAAAGAGCAGATAGATCAAGCTAAAAACATCACGGTTTTGATTGATGCCAACCTCTACAATGAAGAGATAGAAGCCATTTTAGATTTTACAAAAAATCGTAATGTCACCATCGCCTGTCCCACTTCAAGCTATTATGATGAGGACTTTAAAGATGCGTGGTTAAAGAGTGCATGGCGCGGTGCTAACCTTGCTAAGATAAAAGCGCTCAATATTTCAGAAACTCTTGATGATACTAAAATCGATCTGCTTATCAGTTTTAATCATCCCGATACCCATACCATTAACGCAAATAAAAAAATTGCATTTGCTACCCATCAAGGCTTTGATGCAGATGCGCTACTTCCTATAGCAAGTTACAGTGAAAGTAGTGGTTCACTCATTAATGAAGAGGGCTTAGTTCAAAAATGTGACAAAGCTATTTTTAGAAATGAGCCCGTACCCACACTCATTGAACTGCTTCTTAAATTAAAGGATGTGATGTGAGTACCCTCGCTATCCTTGTCACACTAGGCTCTATTGTTTTAGGTGCGCTTCTTGCCCTGTTGATGATTCCGGTTCTTGTCTGGTTGGAACGTCGTATTGCAGGACTGATTCAAGATCGTCTTGGACCTAACCGTACCAATGTTGGCGGCTTTCGACTCGGTGGTGTCGTGCAATCTTTTGCTGATGTTATCAAGCTTGTTTTTAAAGAGGAATACTATCCCGGGCATATTAAAACAGGACGTTGGCTCTATATTTTAGCGCCAGCCATTACCTTCTCGGCGGCACTACTAGCTTTCATGGTGATTCCCTTTGCGGACACCTTACATGTAAACGGAGAGTCCCTTCGCATTCAAGCGCTGCCTGTTGAATATGGGGTGCTGTGGTATCTTGCAATCGGTGCCTTAGGTATTATCGGTATCCTTTTTGGAGGATGGCTAAGTCATAATAAATACTCGCTTTTAGGTGCGCAGCGTGCGGGTTCAATGGGTCTTAGCTATGAACTTCCTCTAGGACTGGCTGTAATCTCAATGATTTTAACTTATAACTCCATTGATTTTAACGAAATGGTCACTTGGCAAAGTGGCACGTACCTAGGATTTTTACCCGCTTGGGGTATCATTGTTCAGCCTCTTGCGGCACTAATTTTCATCATCACTATCTTTGCAGAGACCAATCGCGCTCCTTTTAATGTCGTTGAGGGTGAAAGCGAGATTGTCTCAGGGCATATGACTGAGTTTTCAGCGATGAAATTTGCCCTCTATTTTATGGGTGAATACATTGCGATGAACTCCGCTTCTGCTGTTGTTATCACCATGTTTTTTGGTGGCTATCAGCTTCCATGGCTAGGAACGCAAGATCTGATTGGAAACTTTTCCATTCTGGCTATCCTTGCCATGATTGCCCTGCCAATTATCATCTTTTTTCTCATAAAATGGATGCGAAAAAACAATGCGGTGCGAAGCAGTGTTTCAAGCGATAACGGACGAAACTTCGAGACAAAAGTCCTCACCATTGCCTTAATCAGTATGACACTCTTGCTTGAAGCTATCTTTTTGTATCTGCTTTTTGTACCCGCTGATTCCGGTGCCATTATCGCAGCAGTGACACTCGTTCAGATCGCAGTCTTTGTGTTCAAACTGATGCTTTTTAACATCTTTTTTATTATCGTTCGATGGACACTTCCGCGCTTTCGTTTTGATCAGGTTCAAAAACTAGGGTGGTATTATCTGCTACCACTATCACTGCTTAATATTTTCATCACGGCAATTATCATTGTAGGAGTGGCTTCATGAGTGAAAAAGTAAAAGTCGTTAAACGCCACGGCACTGGTTTTAAAGACAGCCTTTATATCCCTGCTATTATTGAAGGTTTAAAGATTACGACAAAGCATCTGTTTAAAAATGTCAGTGATATCAAAGCCGTAGATGTCTTAGAGTATCCCGAAGAGCAGCCAACTGACATTACAGAGCGCTATAGAGGTCTGCATCGCTTAACCCATAGAGATGATGACACGATTCGCTGTGTCGCCTGTTTTATGTGTTCAACCGCCTGTCCTGCTCAGTGTATTCATATTGAAGCTACCGAGCGAACTGACGGGGTGGATGAGAAGATGCCTGAGCGTTTTGCCATCGACACCCTAGAGTGTATCTTCTGCGGCTACTGCGTTGAGGCCTGTCCTTGTGACGCGATTCGTATGGATACAGGTATCTTCTCCGTTATTGGAGAGAATCGAAAAGAGTTTGTCCTTGAAAAAGAGCAGTTACTTGCTCATAAAGGTGCTTTTGGAGAGGAGAATTCACATGCTAGAAAGTAGTATTTTTTATATTCTCGCACTTTTTTTACTCGGAGGCAGTTTGGGAATGGTTTTTAACCGTCATAGCGTCTTTAGTGCGGTGAGTTTTATGCTTGCTATGATTGCACTAGCTGGAATGTTTGCACTACTACAGAGCAGTTTTCTCTTTTTAGCGCAGATTTTAGTCGCCGTAGGTGCCATAGTTACTTTGGCACTACTAGTCATCGCCTCTGTTAATGCCCAGATCGATAATGTCCCCGATGAACCTCGTAAAAACTGGTGGCTTTTAGGCAGTAGCATCTTAGTCCTTCCTTTTAGCGCACTGCTTATCACTGCCATCAAAAATAGCACACTCAGTTTTGCGCCACTGAGCGAAGAGTTTGGCTCAGTTCGTGCGGTCGGACGTGAACTTTTCTCAGAGTGGGTTTTACCTTTTGAACTTGTCTCAATCTTACTGCTTATTGCACTGGTAGCGAGTATTGTTATCTCACAAAGAAGGATGGACCATGACGCCTGATCACTTCTTAATCTTAAGTGCCCTACTCTTTAGCATCGGACTTGTCGGTGTGGTCAGTCGGCGCAACCTTTTTGTTGTCTATATGTCTGTTGAACTGATGCTTAGCGCTGTAAATCTAATGCTGGCTACTTTTTCAAGAGTTCAAGGCGATCATGGCGGTAATGTCATGGCTCTTTTAATGATTGCTGTTATCGCTTCTGAAGCCGCTGTCTTTTTAGCGATGATTATCTCACTTTATCGTGCCAAACGTAGTATCGATTCTAATACTTTCACCCAACTCTCACAAAAAGAGTCGCAATGAACACCTTACTCATTTTGATTGTCATCTTACCTTTTTTCTCTGCTGCTATAATGGGACTTCTCTATCTTAGCGGTTATTTTAAAGGTGAAAATATCTACCGTATCATCGGGATTGCTTCACCGGTACTCATCACAGTTTTTACCTTTATTCTTGGTAGCGAAGTACTCAACAGTTCTAGTGATTTTGTCATTAAAGCAACGCTCTTTAACTGGCTGAGTATCGGTGATTTCATCATCGAATTAGAACTTATTGTCGATAGACTCAGTATGGTCATGATCAGTTTTATCACCTTTATAGGAACACTCATTCATATCTATGCTAGTGGCTATATGAAAGGTGATGCAGGCTTTGGTAAGTTCTTTGCATTTTTCAACTTCTTTTTGGGAAGTATGTTGCTCCTTGTTTTAGCAGCGAACCCTATCATTATGTTTATTGGTTGGGAACTTGTCGGATTGGCTTCGTATCTACTCATCGGTTTTTATCATCAAGAGAGTGCTAATATGAGTGCCGCAAATAAAGCCTTTATTGTTAATCGTGTAGGTGATTTTGGTTTTATCATTGGGCTTGCACTTCTCTTTGTAGCTTTAGAGGGGAGAGGATTTAGCTTTGAAGCGATACAGCACTCTTTACACATTGTTGATAATTCACTCTTACATGTCATCGGAATCATGCTCTTTATCGGGGCGATGGGTAAATCAGCCCAGATTCCACTCTATGTCTGGCTTCCTGATGCGATGGCAGGACCGACACCGGTATCAGCGCTTATTCACGCTGCAACAATGGTAACAGCAGGTGTCTATATGGTGGCACGTTTTAGCTTCTTATATGTAGAGATTCCTAGTGTTGGAGTCTTTATCGCAAGTATTGGTATCGCCTCGGCACTTTTTGCCGCTATCATTGCTAGTTTTCAAAGTGACATTAAAAAAATTCTTGCTTACTCTACCATGTCACAATTAGGCTATATGTTTGTAGCCGTAGGCTTAGGAGCGTACAGCAGTGGCGTTTTTCATGTTTTTACTCACGCCTTTTTTAAAGCCCTTCTCTTCATGGGAGCAGGCGCGATTATTATCGCTTTACACCATGAGCAGAACATCTTTAAGATGGGGGGACTCAAAAAAAGTCAACCTTTACTTTTTATCACCATGTTGATCGCGACACTCTCTATTAGCGGTATTCCCCTCTTCTCTGGCTTCTTCTCTAAAGATGCCATTTTGGTGCACGCCTTTGCTGAGGGTCAATACCTCATCTGGGGTCTTGGTGTTATCACGGCATTTTTAACGGCGTATTATATGTTTAGAATGTTTTTCATTGTGTTTATTACCCCTGAAAAAGAGAAGCATCACCTCTTACATGTAAGCTTTTCAATGAAGTGGCCTCTACTTATTTTAGCCATTGGTGCAGCTTTTGCAGGATTTTTAGCTGCCAATGAAGCGTATGGAGGCAGTAGCTGGTTTGCACACTTTATAGGCCTTCCTGATCGTATGCATCACTTAAGCCATCAAACCGAATACATGCTTGATGCGCTTAATGTTGCGGTTGCTATTGTGGGTATTTCACTCGCGTACCGCCTCTTTTCTAAAGAAGCTATCGAGCCAAAAGAGGATACTCCTCTACGACGCCTGATTATCAATAAGTTTTATATTGATGAGATCTATGATACGCTTTTTGTTAAACCTTTGCGTCGTATCAGTACACTCAGTGATCGTATCATTGATGGATGGATTATTGATGGTCTGCTCAACGGCCTTGTCTTTAGCTACCGTAGTTTGGCACTCACGTTTTCAAGTCTTCAAAATGGAAAAGTACGCTTTTATGCCCTTTATATCTTAATGGGCATCTCCATTATATCGCTCTCAGTTCTTAGTATTTTAATGGAGCTATCATGAACGAAATTCTAAGTTTAATTATCTTCTTTCCACTACTCAGTGCTCTATTTAGTGGTATTTTTCGCTTACATGTAAAGCATTTACGTATCGTTGCCTTTGGCTCTTCACTAGCTGTTTTGATCTTAACGCTAATACTCGTCTATTTCTTTAACCCTGACGCAGGCATGCAATTTATCCATATCGCTCCATGGATTCAAAATTATGGGATTACCTACTATATTGGAGTGGATGCGATATCTCTCGTTGTGCTTGCGATGATCGCCATTATCATGCCGCTACTCTATCTCTATATCTGGAATGAGCAACGTCATGGCTATTGGTATAACATGATGCTCTTAAATACCGGTGTCATGGGTGCTGTGCTCTCGCTTGATCTGATCTTATTCTATCTCTTTTGGGAGGTCATGCTACTGCCTATTTTTATCATGATTGGACGTTATGGAAATACGAATCAGCAGTACAATGCCATGAAACTTGTCATCATGACAGTTTTTGGCTCTATGGCTATGCTTCTCTCTATTTTATATCTGGGCTATAGCTTTTTTGAAGCTAAAGGCTTTTGGAGTTTTGCACTTTATGATATTGCAACACTCAATTTAGACCTACAGACCTCAATCATTGTAGCAGCAGGGTTTTTACTTGCCTTTGTTATAAAGATTCCTCTTGTAGGTTTTCATACCTGGATGGCTCCCGCTTATGCATCATCACCTACCCCATCCGTCGTCATACTCTCTTCTATCATGGCAAAACTTGGGGTCTATGGTATCTGGCGTTTTGGTATGGGCTTATTTGGAGATACCCTTGAATATTATATCAACACCCTTATCGTTTTTACGCTCATCGGTGTCATCTATTACGCCGTCCATGCCATCATGGAGAACAATCTAAGACGGATGTTTGCCTACTCTTCAGGATCACACCTTTCACTCATCGCACTGGGGCTCATTTTAGCCAATACCTACACATGGAGTGGAAGTCTCTATCTTATAGCCACACATGCGCTTGCCTCTGCAGGGATTTTTATTATGATTGGTCTCACCTATCGACGTATCGCTTCGATCAGCATCTCTGATCTGGGTGGTATCGCTTCTGTTGCACCTAAATTTGCTTTTTTCTTCTCATTCTTTGCGCTTAGTATTGCAGGACTTCCTGGAACGGGTGGTTTTGTAGCTGAGCTCTTAATTATTGTCGGTGCTTTCAAGCACAGTATGCTCATTGGAATCTTCACTGCTAGTACGATGGTAGCTGCTATTACCTTCGTTTTTTGGATGCTTCAGCGCACCCTTTTTGGTCCGCCGAATGAACGTACAAAAAACTTTGTGGATTTGAATGCCAATGAGATGAGTATCTTAATACCTCTTGTCATTTTACTACTCATAACAGGAGTTGCACCCTCACTCTTTACACCGCTCTTTGAGCCCACCTTGCAGACTATGCTATTAAGTATGGAGAGATAATCATGTTAAACGATCTTATTCTTGTACTCCCAATGGCGCTTACCATCATTGGAGCCATAGTCCTTATGTTGCTAAGCTTTTTTAAGCCTTTGAGTATTGTCAATCGTAGTGCCATTACCATTGCAATTTTAAGTATCTCTTTTGCTATTGAACTGTTTCGTCTCACTGATGTTGAAACGGTCTATGCCTTTGAATCTATCTTTGGAAAAATGTACGTCATTGATACCTTTTCAACGCTTTTTGATCTGATGTTTTTAGCCGGTGCGATTTTAACGCTACTCATCAACTCTGATTACTTTAAAAGTCGTAACTATTATGATGGTGAGTTCTTTGCGCTCTTACTTTTTAGTGTCTTTGGAATGATGACGCTAGCACACTCCAATGAGCTTATCTCTGCATTCATAGCACTAGAGATCGCATCACTGAGTATCTACGCGCTTGTCGGTTACAACACCTCTAATCATAAAAGCCCCGAAGCGATGATGAAGTATATTGTTTTAGGATCGATGACGGGGGCTTTTTACATATTGGGAACGGCGCTTATTTATGGTGCTGTCGGATCCACAATGATAGGAGATATCTACAGCTATATACTCGCACATCCTAATGAAGAGATGACCCTTATAATCGTTGGGGGTCTCTTCATTATGATCACAATTCTTTTTAAAATTGGAGCCGTTCCCTTTCATACCTGGGTCGTGGATGTCTATCATGGAGCTCCCCTTCCCGTTGCTATGTTTATGGCATCAACCTTTAAGATCGCACTTTTTGCCATTGCGCTTCGTATCTACCTCATCGATTTTGAACCCATAAATGCCATATGGTCGGACGCGCTTCAGGTCATTGCTGCGATAACTCTCATTGGCGGTTCTTTTTTAGCACTCTCACAGAGTAATATCAAACGTATGCTCGCAGGCTCTTCTATCGTTCATAGCGGTTATCTACTCATCGCCTTATGCTCTATCGGTCTGGGAGCAGATTACGCCGCTCCTGCTATTATGTTTTATCTTATCTCCTACTTTTTAAGCTCTGTAGGTGCCTTTGGAATACTAAGCTTTTTGACTGCTACTGAGCATAAGAGTCTTACCTTTGATGACTTTAAGGGCTTTGGATTTAGACGCCCTTATCTTGCGGCGATGATGACGATATTCATGTTATCACTCGCAGGTTTTCCTTCGACCATAGGATTTTTAGGTAAGTTTTATATCTTTGTCAGTGCCATTGAATCAGGACAGATTTTTCTAACCTCTTTAGGAATTTTGACGGCATTTATCTCTATCTTTTACTATTTCAAACTGATTGCGATGATGTATTTTTATAAGAGTGTTGATGATAAACAGAACTTTACTTTCGATGTCAGTACTGCCGTCATTTTGCTTCTTGCCATTATGACAATATGGGGCGGTATCGGAACCTCTTTAGTTCCAGTGATACCAGGTGCAGACAATTTAATCGATATCGCTAAAAGTGCAGTGGAATCACTACACTAAAGCTTACATGTAAGCTTATTTGTCTGTTTTCAAAACAGGCAGTACCTCTTCAATATTAGACTTGTTGCGATATAAGTAGGCATCAACACCAGCTTTGCTCAGATCTTCAAGCTCTCCATGTTCATAAATTCCACTCTTTTTTAAGGGGCACCATCTCCTTTTAATGGATTATTTGACAAATAACGGAACACTTTGTCCAAATAACGGCTATTTCAGCATTAAAAGGAGATCTTGTTTTTAAGAATACTAAGTCAAAAGAGCAGAAGATATCAAAATTATTACAAAATGTCATATTTTATGTATTATCTCATAATTAATAGGACATTTTTAATGTTCCTTTAATGTTTAATATTTGGGGTATTTGTGCTAAAGTGTTCCTTGAATAAATAGTTATAGGTCAATATTTCTAAATCTTATCTTAAATTTAAACAAACTCTCAAATAATTATGGTATGATAAAAGTATGAATTAAATATTACTAATATTAAGGAGTTTAGTTATGGTAAGAAAAACAGTCGCAATAAAAGATGATTTGTTTCATAA
>JAYEGP010000149.1:0-3008 GCA_034659135.1 Campylobacterota bacterium | reverse complement strand
TATAAGGAGTTTTCATGCGGATCATCAAAAAACCTTTTGAGTACATTGGTGCAGAGACTCTGGCTTTTATATCTGCAGTTCATGAGGCGCTCCATTTTAGCTGGCTCTGCATTAAACATTTTTTTATGCCTACGAGCTACCATCCTGCTATGCAGAGTATTTTACTCAAACAGATCTACTTTACCGTCATCCAAATCCTCCCCTCATTTTTATTTATTGGATTTATCTTCGGCTCATTAATCATCGGATATGTCATCTCTTTAGCGATGCACTACGAGCTCAGCAATCAAATTGGACCTATTATTACAGGCTTTGTTTTTAATGAATTTGCACCTCTGTTTACTGCGTTTTTAATCGCACTACGTTCGGGTGCAGCTGTTAATACTGAAGTAGCTGTTATGCAGGTCAGTGGAGAGCTCAATACTCTAAAAGAGTTTAATATCGGGCTTATTGACTACCTCTTTTTGCCAAGAATTATTAGCGGTATGATCAGTACGCTTACGCTTTCCGTACTCTTTGCCATGATCATGCTTACTGGAGGATATTTTTTTAGTCTAATCTATATGAACATGCACCTTCACACCTATCTGCACACACTTTTTCTCTCTATTGAACTCAGCCACCTGCTCTATCTTATTGGAAAAAGTCTGGCTTTTGGTTTTGTCATCATGCTCATTCCCATCTACAGTGGGTTAAGTACCATCAAAGCGTTTAATGCCATTCCTGTTGCCGTACTCAAAGGGATGGTACGTCTATTTGTTGCAATTTTCATTATTGAGGTGTTAAGTCTATGGTTTCGATTGATATAAGACTTTTTTACGATATACAATCTCTAGAGTTATACTACAAACAGCTCAGCAAGGAGCGTGGCACCCATGTCTCTGTATCCATCCATACCCCCTTTTTATCCAATCTTAATGTGATTGAAAATATTGCACTTATTGAAGAGATTCATCAACGTTTCGATCGTGTAAAATCGCATCATAATGCCATGAAGAAGATGCAATTACTTGATTTGGAACATTTAACTACCCAACATCCTTCCAAATGCAGCGAAATTGAAAAGTTTTCACTCGCACTTATTCGAGCTTCTATGATGCGTGATGTTACTATTGTCATCATTACCCCATTAGTGCAGTATCCATCGCAAGCGCCCATTGAGCAGCTTGAAAAAATCATGCAGATACTTGCCATACAAAAACGCACTATAATATTAGATCTCACGCTCTATGAGAATGACTACAATGAGAAAGGTTTAACATGCCATACCATCGCATAAAGCTCTATGTCGGGATGTTTGTCTCGCTGTTTATCCTAAGTATTGGAATTCTCTTTTATGTCATCATGGAGAAAAAAGGTTTTTTTGAAGAGCATGTCAACTTTTTTTTCAAAACCTCAAATGCTAGTAATTTTTTTGTGGGTATGCCGCTAAACATTTCAGGTTTTGAGATTGGTAGTATTACCCATATTGAACTGACCGATGCAGGCGAGGTAAAAATCACATTTAGAGTCAAACAGAGTCATCATAAATGGATCTGTGAAGATACTCAGTTAATGCTAGAAAAACCATTGCTAGGTTCACCAACCATTTCAGTCATGACCTCATTGGGCTACAAGAAACTCAAAAATGGCTCTCAGCTCACGATTATTCTCCGCGATGACATTAACGATATCATCGTCAATTTACAACCCATACTCGGTGAACTCCAGCAGATTATTCACTCTGTCAATACTATCACGAATAACCTAGCTTCCAAAGATGGCTCTTTGGAAAAAACACTGTATAACCTTGAACACTTCAGCGCTAAACTCAGCAGTGATGAGGCACTACTCAATGCTTTAACGGGTGATCGCAACAGTACGAAAGCGCTCAACAAATCCCTACAAAGATCCGATAAAGTTTTTAAAGACATCGAACACTTAACCCTAGAACTCACACGCTTACTACAAACAGTACAGCAGCAAGTTGTCACTCCAGTAGGAAAATCCATGGTGACTATTGACGCTATCTTCATCGATATCAAGAAAAAACTTGATGCTCTTGATAACACGGTAATCGCATTGGGCTCTTATGACAGTGAACTTTTACTCCTTAAAAAAGAGTTACACTACAATCTTGATAAAACCCATCAACTCCTTGAAAAAGTTGATGCCATGCTCATAGACTCTGCCGATCAGGAGGTAAAACTTCCATGAGATATCTTCTCCTCATAGCACTCTTTTTCATCCTTGGATGCAGTACAAAAAGCCCAATCAACAACTGGCAATATCAGAGTGTCAACAGCTATAAAAACTTTGAACGTTATTTTCTTGAAAATCGTATGAATCTCGCAAGTATCGAACTCGATCGTGCTCGATCGTATGCATCACAAAGTGCTGATCTCAGAACACTCGCACGCATTGAACTCTCAAGCTGTGCCTTACATGTAAGTGTATTGTTTGAATACAATTGCCCACGCTATGATGCATTAAAAGATCTCATCGACGATAAAGATCTCGATAGCTACGCCTCGTTTTTATCTGATCCCTTACATGTAAAAGAAGTATCAAAACTTCCCGCGCAGTACCGAAGCTTTGCCCAATCTTTAAGTAGTTCTGAGCTAAGCCATATCAATACAACAATTCAGAGTATATCACCGTTGAGCTCTCAGATGATTGCAGCAGCATTGGCACAAGATCACCTAAATCATAAAAGCATTGAAAAAATCATCACCTCAGCCTCGCATCACGGCTTTAAATATGCCGTGATACGTTGGCTCGATTTTTCACTTCAAAAGACATCTGACCCTCAAATACGTGAAAGCCTATTGATGAAGTTAAAAATCCTCAAGAACAAGTAAAGTAACTTCAAGCTTACGAGTAGTACCATTTAATAGACTTATTGCGATATAAGAGCATAGCCTAAATAGTCTCAAAATGAGTAATATTGGATAAAACTTTTTTAGAGTCATAGCCAAAGCTATGGCGATGAAAAATTTTATTCAAGATTGCCATTTTGAGGCTACCCT
>JAYEGP010000148.1:0-14438 GCA_034659135.1 Campylobacterota bacterium | reverse complement strand
CTATTAACTATAAGCCTGTTCATGATCTTCTTAAAACCTTAGAGATGACTCCCTATCTTCGAAGTGATATCACATTCAAACAGCTCCTTGAGCAGTATCGTCCATGGTTAATCATCGCTTTAGTTGTTTTCATTATCCTGATATTCTTTTTGCTTAAAATAAAAAACTTTAATATCCAGCTAGAAGCCAAGGTTAAAGAGCGAACAAAATCACTACTGCAAGCCAATAAAAAGCTTCATGAACTCGCTGAAATTGATGAATTGACGGGGGCTACAAGTCGTCGTGAATTTTTTGCCTTGACTTCCCACGCCTTTGATCTCTCAAAACGTAATCATACAGGGCTCATCCTCTTAGCACTTGATATTGATTTTTTCAAACATGTCAATGACACCTATGGTCATCCCATTGGAGATGAAGTTCTTAAACTTTTTTCAAGAACCATTCAAAAAATATTACGACGTAGTGATCTTTTTGGTCGTGTCGGTGGTGAAGAGTTTACCATTGCATTACAAAATATTCCAATGCATGATGCCTTAATTCTCGCAGAAAAAATCCGTTATGCCATTGAGCACACCCCTTATGTTATTGATAAGGAGGGATCCGTTCACTTTAGTGTTAGTATCGGTGTCAGTACATTAGAAGACGATGATAAGTCCTTATCAGAACTCATAAAACGTTCTGATAATGCACTTTATCTCGCTAAAGAAGAAGGTCGAAACTGCATTAGACAGCTCTAAATAGAACGTTTAAATTCAGGATAAGCTTCAACCCCACATTCAGTAACATCCATACCTTGAATCTGATCATCATCTTCCGCACGAAACGGTACGACTAAATCGATAAGCTTAAGCACCAAATACGAAGTTCCAAAAGCAAAGAGAGCAACCACCACAACACCTTTAAGCTGTCCTAAAAATGTAATATCATCGCCATTACTAGCAAAAATACCTACAGCCAATGTTCCCCAAATACCATTGACTAAGTGTACCGAGAGTGCCCCAACGGGATCATCAAGTTTTAATTTATCAAACATTGGGACCGCATAAACAACAAGCGCACCCGCAATAAGACCAATAATAATAGGCTGATAAATGCTATAGAGATCTGGTCCCGCTGTGACAGCAACCAAGCCACCAAGTGCCCCATTGATAATCATGGTAATATCAAAAAGTTTGTAGCGCATATACATTAATAAGCCAGCAATTAAAGCTCCTGCGAGACCCGCGGTATTCGTATTTAAGATTGTTAAGGCAACCGCATCGGCACTCTCTTTTGAAGCGATAGAACCGACTGATCCCCCATTAAAACCAAACCATCCAATCCAGAGTAAAAATCCACCTAAAACGACTAAAGGTATGTTTGATGCTGGTATAACGCGAACTTTATCATTAGCATAACGTCCTCTACGTGCGCCAATGATTAAGATAGCAGCTAGAAGTGCCCAACCTCCGGTAGAGTGAATGACCGTTGAGCCTGCCAAGTCATACATACTCAAATCTAAAAATGTTCCATCTAAAAAGTCAGCACCCCAAGAGACATTGACAACGGTTGGGTAGATAAGTCCACCCATTATGATGGCGAAGATAGCGAGGGGAATAGTACGTACACGTTCACTCACACCCCCACTCATAATATTGATAGTTTTACCTACAAAAGCCATCTGAAACAAAAAAGCCGCCCAGATACTCATAGAGTCATTTTCCCAAGCACCAAAAGCAAGGGTATATCCCATTAAAAAGAATGCCATGGAGGCAACAACATAAATCATAATATTGATGGTTAAAACGGCAGTAACATTTTTAGTACGCACCAGTCCCGCTTCCAACATGGCAAAACCGGGGACCATAAAAATGATCAATGTCATAGCAAAAATAGTAAAGAAAGTGTCGATAACGTAAGAGAAGTCTTCGGGGTTCATAGTAACATACTCCATTAAAGTAAAATTGAAATATGCATATTATCTTAAAAATAGAGAGTTTGAGGCTAGAAACTGATTATATTTCAATCAGTTTCTAAATAAGAAGAACTAGACGGCTTCAGCACCACTTTCACCGGTACGAATACGAATAATTTTTTCAATATCGCTTACAAAAATCTTACCATCACCAATCTTGCCTGTTCGCGCTGCTTCAACAACAACGTCAACAACCTGATCGACTTGATCATCATCAACAACCATTTCCATTTTTACTTTTGGAAGGAAATCAACTACATATTCTGCACCACGATACAGTTCGCTATGACCTTTTTGACGACCATAACCTTTAACTTCGCTTACTGTCATGCCAGTAATACCCATCTCCGCCAGAGCGTCTTTAACATCTTCTAATTTAAATGGTTTAATAACCGCTTCAATTTTTTTCATATATTTATCTCCTGATAATTTGCTAACTCAGTGAGAGCATTATACTCTCACTTCATTTAGATTTACTCTAAAAACAGTTCTTATAGGTTAAATCCACGTTCACCGTGTACGGATTCATCAAGTCCCATAGACTCTTCTTCTTCATTAACACGTTTACCACCTGTTAAGGCGACAGCTATGTAATAAACAATGACAGTACCAATGGCAGTAAATAGACCAACGACGATAACGGATTCAAATTGAACTAGAATCTGTCCCATACGGTCACCACTCTCTTTAAGTGGACCATCCCATAGAAGATCTTGATCGTTAAGAGCGAAGATACCTGTAGCAATCGCACCCCATAGACCGGCTAAGAAGTGAACACCAAAAGCATCTAAAGAGTCATCATATCCTAATTTTTTCTTCATCACTGTGACACCATAGAAAGCAAATGCTGAACCAACGATACCAATAATGAATGCACCACCAACGCTAACAAAACCAGCAGCAGGAGTAATCGCTACAAGTCCAGCAACGACACCTGTTGCAGCACCAAGAAGTGTTGGTTTTTTGTACACAAGCCACTCAAGTAAAATCCAAGTAATTGTTGCAATAGACGCAGCAACCGTTGTTGTCATATAGGCAAGACCAGCGATTTCGTTTGCACCAAATGCAGAACCACCATTGAATCCATACCAACCAAACCATAGTAAAGCAGCACCAACTGCTGTTAACATAACACTAACAGGTTTGATCGCCGTTGAGCCGTAACCCGCACGTTTACCCACTAAGATAGCTAAGATAAGACCCGCAAGACCACCATTCATGTGTACAACGGTACCCCCTGCAAAGTCAAGAGCACCCGCATCAAATAAAAGTGCACCGTCTCCACCCCATACCATGTGAGTAATAGGAGCATAAACGACAAGTCCCCAGATCGCTACAAAGACTAACCATGTAGAGAACTTAATACGTTCAATAACCGATCCCGCCGCAATCGCTACAGTAATAGCAGCAAATGTACCTTGAAATACAATAAAGACATACGCAGGATACGATCCGCTAAGTTCATTCCAAGCAACACCACTAAGCATCACATGGCCTAATCCACCGACTACATTTTGCATCAAAGCACTGTCAGCCGTTCCAAATGCGATTGAATAACCCGCGATAATCCATACTACAAAGGCAACAACGAAGGCACCTAAGACCATAGCAAAGGTATTTAACATGTTGTTAGCACGTGTCATACCTACATAGAAAAGTGCAAGACCAGCAGGTGTCATCAATAATACTAATGCAGTAGAGATCATCATCCATGCAGTATCACCTGAATTTAATGTATCTTCTGCAAACGCTAATGTTGGCAAAAGAAAAAGGGCTAATAAGAATTTTTTCATTCTTTCTCCTTGGGAATTTTTGTCTACCGCTAGTATAAAACAATCCCAATCTAAAAAGTGCAAATGGTTGATTACTTTTTAATCAATATCATAACCCCTAATATCACAGCACAATGTCAACTCTCCTTTAAGACACATTTTAAGACAATATTAGATAAAATAACCGCTTATTACATGTAAGGGTGGAAACAGAATGAATGATCTGTTAGACAACAGCGAAATAGAAAATATCAATATAGAAGATAGTTTAAAAGCAAGTTACCTTGATTACTCCATGAGTGTTATCATTGGACGGGCGCTTCCAGATGTACGTGATGGATTAAAACCGGTTCACCGTAGAATTCTTTATGCGATGGACAAACTCAATCTCTCAGCCGGTTCAAAATACAAAAAATCAGCCCGTATCGTTGGTGATGTTATTGGACAGTACCACCCTCACGGTGACAATTCGGTTTATGACGCACTCGTACGTATGGCGCAACCTTTTGCTATGCGTATGCCGCTTGTTGATGGTCAAGGAAACTTCGGTTCGGTTGATGGTGACAACGCCGCTGCTATGCGTTATACCGAAGCACGTATGACTAAGTATGCGGGAGAACTGCTTAAAGATCTTGATAAAAACACTGTTGATATGCTTGAAAACTACGATGGTACGACCCAAGAACCATCCGTCTTACCTGCGCGTGTTCCAAATCTTCTTATTAATGGCTCAAACGGTATTGCTGTCGGTATGGCAACAAATATTCCCCCTCATAATCCCAAAGAGGTCATTCAAGGACTCATTCACCTTATTGACAACCCTGAAGCATCTCTCCTTGATATTATGGAGTTCATCAAAGCCCCTGATTTTCCAACAGGTGGTACCATTTATGGTAAAAAAGGGATCTTAGACGCGTATGAGAGTGGGCGCGGTCGCATCAAAGTCCGTGCCAAGACCCATATCGAGAAAAAAGGAAATAAAGATATCATCATCATTGATGAACTCCCTTATATGGTAAACAAATCACGTCTGATAGAGAGTATTGCCAACCTGGTAAAAGACAAACAGGTCGAAGGTATTTCTGAGATTCGTGATGAATCAGACCGTGAAGGTATCCGTGTTGTCATCGAGCTTAAACGTGATGCAATGAGTGAGATTGTCTTAAACAACCTTTTCAAATCTACCAATATGCAGACGACCTTCGGGATCATCATGCTCTCTATCTACAATCAAGAACCGCGTATCTTCACCCTGCTTGAGATGATGAGACACTTTATTAACCACCGTAAAACGGTCATTATCCGTCGTACTATTTTTGATCTTCAAAAAGCCAAAGCACGCGCTCACATCTTAGAAGGTCTCAAAAAAGCGATCAGTATTATCGAACAAGTTATTAAAGTGATCCGCGCTTCAGCCAATGAAGACGATGCTAAAAACAACTTAGTCACTGAATTTGATTTTAGTGAGATTCAAGCAGCAAGCATTGTTGCCATGAGACTCGGACGTTTGACCGGTTTAGAGATCGATAAGATTGAGAAAGAGCTCGCAGAACTTATTGAACTTATTGAACATTTAGAGTCTATCTTAAAAAGTGAAGCGGTGCTTCTAAACATCATCAAAGAAGAGTTTGTAGAGAGTCTTTCACAATACGATGATGAACGTCGTACGGATATCGAAGACAACTATGACGATATCGACATCGAAGACCTTATTCCTAATGAGCCGATGGTAGTTACCATTACGCATCGTGGCTACATTAAACGTGTACCGCTTGCTCTCTATGAGAAACAGAAACGCGGCGGCAAAGGTAAAACGGCCGTAACCACCTACGATGATGACTTTATAGAGAGTTTCTTTACATGTAACACCCATGATACCCTCATGTTTGTGACCGATAGAGGTCAACTGCACTGGTTAAAAGTTTACCGTATCCCTGAAGCCTCACGTACAGCTAAAGGTAAGGCAGTGGTTAACCTTGTTAATCTTCAAGCCGATGAGAAGATACGCTCTATCATTCCAACCACAGACTTTAGTGAAGAGAAATCCTTAACATTCTTTACGGAAAATGGTGTTGTCAAACGAACCAACCTCTCTGAATTTTCAAATATCCGTTCTAACGGTGTACGTGCGATTGTTTTGGATGATGATGATGCACTCATCACCGCCCACATTGCGACACAAGAGACCAAATACCTCTTTATTGTCACGCAAAAAGCACAGTGTATTAAATTTGAGATCGAAAAAACACGCGAACAGGGACGTTCAACTCGCGGTGTTCGTGGTATCAAGTTTAAAATTCCTGGTGACAAAGTTGTTGATGCCAACATCATCGACCATGATGAACAAGAGATTCTTATGGTGAGTGAAAAAGGTATCGGTAAACGAACTACTGCTGGAGAGTATCGCCTCACCAACCGCGCGGGTAGTGGTGTTATCGCCATGAAACTCAACCAAAAAACGGGAACTAATGTTATCGGCTGTCTTATGGTTAATGAAACGATGGACATGATGGCACTCACCTCAAGCGGAAAAATGATCCGTGTTGATATGCAAAGTGTCTCCAAATCATCACGAAACACCAGCGGTGTCTATATCGTTAAAGGTGATGATGTTGTCAGTATCTCTCGCTGTCCTAAAAAAGAGGAGATTGAAGGCGAAGATCCCTCATCAGAAGAAGAGGCAAAACTTCTCGATTAATATATTATAGTAATATACATTACAGTAACTTATTTTACGGAAATAATATGAAATTTTATAATCGAATAAAAGAGTTAGAGAAACTTCATCACATTGAAATTTTGTCACAACACTCAGCTAAAATGAGTGTTATCGTGGGACGAAGAAGAATTGGTAAAACATCTCTGATAAGACATGCTTATGATAAGCAAATTTATCTGTTTGTCTCTAAAAAAAATGAAGCTTTGCTTTGTGAAGAGTTCATGACTATAATAAGTAATGAACTTGATATAAAAATACACGGAAATTTTATTAAATTTGCCAAGCTCTTTGAATACCTTTTAGAATTAGCCGTGCAAAAACATTTTACCCTGGTTATCGATGAGTTTCAAGAGTTCTTATCTGTCAATAGTACAATCTACTCTGATATGCAAAACCTTTGGGATAGCTATAAAGAAAACGCAAAGATGAATCTCGTATTAAGCGGTTCTATCTATTCATTAATGAAAAAGATTTTTGAGGATAAAAAAGAGCCTCTTTTTAATCGTGCTGATATGAAGATACATCTAAAGTCTTTTGATGTTAGTACACTACAAACTATACTTAAAGATAACTATCCATCCTATAGTAATGAAGATCTGCTCTCTCTTTTTACTCTCACAGGTGGTGTTGCCAAATACGTAGAACTGTTTGTGACCTTTAAAGCTTTTACTCTCCAAGCACAACTCGATTTTATCTTTGAAGAAAATTCTCTGTTTCTAGATGAAGGAAAGAATCTTCTTATTGAAGAGTTTGGTAAAGAATATACGACCTATTTTTCTATAC
This sequence comes from Campylobacterota bacterium, assembly GCA_034659135.1. GTDB lineage: Bacteria > Campylobacterota > Campylobacteria > Campylobacterales > Sulfurimonadaceae > S010-53. The sequence continues at coordinate 7,210 of JAYEGP010000148.1, read as the reverse complement.
TTGCCCTGATCGCTTCTGGAAAAAGTGCCCGTGCCCAAATGGAAAATATTTTAGAGAAGGATATTGGTGGCTATCTAGATAGATTAGAAAAAGAGTATAGTATTATCAAAAAAGTGAAACCCATCTTTGCAAAAGAAGGTGGAAGAATTTTAAAATATGAGATCATAGATAATTTTTTTAGTTTTTGGTTTCGATTTATCTATAAAAATAGAAGTGCTATCGAGATAGAAAACTATAGCTATATAAAACAGATTGTGAAGCAAGAATATAGTACCTATAGTGGAAGATTTCTAGAAAAATATTTTATTCAAAAGCTTAAAAATTCTCATCAATTTTCTCAGATTGGAACATATTGGGAGAAAGGGAATCAAAATGAGATTGATATTGTAGCTGTGAATGAGAGAGATAAAACAATCTTAATCGTCGAAGTGAAACACAATCCCAAGAAAATATCGCTTGATAAACTCAAAGAAAAATCTATGAAACTTGTGCAAAAATTTCCAAATTATCATATTGAATTTAAAGGTTTTAGCTTAAAAGACCTTTAATAAATTCTAAATACTATAGTACGCAACTTTATGCTTCCTAGTAATGCTTTTAGCTCAAAATGTAACACTTTATAGCGTACTTTAGCACTACTTTATACCTTTAGCTATCTTCATTTACCAAATTTTGTATAAACTATTTAAGTTTTTGAATGTTCCTGCCGATATACTTAATACGTAATAGCATCAGAGAACATTCTGCATACTGTAACGAAAACTTAAAGGACGTAAGGAGATAGTATGACATGGAAAGTCTTTTTAGCTGCCTTGGCAGCTTTTATATTTGTTGGATGTGGAGAAGGTGGATCTTCCAACTCTGATTCACAGAGCAGTGAACAAGAGGTTATCGATCTTAATAATGAAAACAGCCCAAATTCTGATTCATTACCTCCAATACCACAGATACCAGAAGGATAAATAATGAAAAGTCTAGTTGTTTTGTCAGTAATTATGATTATTGTTGGCATATTAGGGTGTGGCAGTGGGATTGTTGAAGAGAACCCATCAAAAGCTGGCACTACAACTAGCAAAAATTTAGATTCAGAAACAAGCTCTTCAAATTCTATATCTGTAGATTCAAGTTCAAGCGTGGTGACTTCTAATGAAAGTTCAGTCTCAATTATATATATTTCTAGTAGTAGCTCTGTATCAAGTCTTAATGATTCTAGTGTAAGCACATCAAGTATTTCGAGTGCTTCTGTCATTAGTAATATTAGCAGTGCTTCTACCACTAGTAATAATGGTGATGAACAGGTACAAGATGAAAATCCACCTACAAACCCATTTTATTGAAAAAGATATTAGTACTTTATGTCTAAGCTATTAAAGGTTTTACTCATGTTTTTGTTTATCTATTTTTCAGGTTGCGGAGTTGAAACAAACTCTAGTAAACGTGAAAGTAGTAGTAGCAGTACCTCATCAAGTAGCAGTGACACAACAAGCAGTAGTAGTACCTCATCAAGTAGCAGTGATACAACAAGTAGTAGCAGTACCTCATCAAGTAGCAGTGGCTCATCAAGTTCAGAACCTGGAGATTCAATTTTTGATGATACCGATGCTATCTATGATAGTACGGCATGTGATTCTGGTAATTTTAGTGCCTTATCTTTATCAGATAATGCGAATACAGCGAGAGAAGCTTATGATGAAGCAAATGGTATAAAGATTAAGTCTTTATACAGAGAAACCGTTGAACCACTAGATTCAACAGTGACTGCTTATTTTAACACCATTCCAAAAGATATTCTTTTGGAAGATAGTAGAGTTGTTTTTTATGGTGACAACGCACAATATTACCTTGCCTATGATAAGGCATGGGTGGATATTCCACAAAATATTGTGCATGTTAAGACACCTAAAAATGGAAATGAGAAACATTCGTGTTATCGTTTGACTTTAGAAAGCGATGATGCTTTAGAAGTTGAAGAACAGAAAATTTATAGATAAATTAAATTTAGAAAAAGGATATGAAAATGAAATGTAAAAAAATAATTTTAAGTGCCTTAACGGCAGCAACACTGGTTACACCGTTAATGGCTGATCCAAATGCCACATATATACCATTTACAAATGATAAATATGATAAAGCGTGGATCTTATTTGGTGTAAATGCTTTTGCAACGGGACTTCCAACAACCGTATCAACAACTGCTCAAGCAACGTTTACCCCTGGTTATACAGAGGTTGAGGAAGCCGATGTAAGCGATGAGGAATCAACGGGTGGTTTTCTGGGTTCAGACGGCGTTACAGCTCACTCATTTGCTTCTTTTCAAGCACTTCAAGATAGCGGTGGAAATGACTATTTTACTGCTCTAACAATGGGTCTCAAAACAAATGATCTTGCCTGGTCTGAAACAGAAGCGGTTCGTAGTATGTACATCAGTATTGAAGGAGCACCTACTGTTTCAAAAATTAAGCTTGATTATAAAGCGCAGCTAGAAGGTCGTACCGTAGAGCTACAACTCAATGGTGTGACAAGTGTACTCTATAGCACTACCATTAGTTCAGAAGCAGTATTTACGGCTCCAGCAATTGCAACTACTGTTGTTGATGACGAAAATACCAATACAACACTAGCGAAAGTTGATGATGTTATTGCCTATGAGTTATCTAACAGTCCTGTTCTTCCAGAAGCTTATAGCAAAGCAGACCATCAAGGTACTGCTGTTGGAGATATGCGTTTTTACAATTATGATGCGGTAAGTGATAGATGGCTGGTTTGGGATAGACTCAAAACAGGTACTATCGCGAATGATTTTTCTGATTTTACAAAAGGTAAAGGCTATTGGGGTCGTTTTAATTTTGATGATTCTAATACCGATAACAACAACTCCGTCTCCAAGCGTGCCGGTCTCTACCTAGGAAAAACAAACAAATCAATAGCCGATGAGAGTGTTTATGCAAATGAACTTGCAGCAGGTTGGAATATGATCTCATTTGATCCAGCACAGCATCCCGATATTCGTAATTCAGCAACGGGTTTAATTGTTCAGATAACGAATCTTGGTGGTGATGAAAGTTTCTCTATCCTTGATGAGACTGGTGTTAATAAGGTAGATATCAACCTTACATCAACACAACAAAATGACACCAATCTTACTCTCTTTGTGAATCAACAAATTGAACACAATAAAATCTTAGGTAATGTTCCATGGAGTTTCAATGTTAAAGCCTTTCCAAATGGAAATGATGGAAATGTCACCTTCTTATCGGATAAAGCATTTACTTTAAAAGATACAAGTGCTGATATTCTGGGTCTAGCTACAACCCTAACCAAGCAACTTAAACCTCTAGAAGCAGATACTTTAGAAGAGGCAGCAACAGTAAGCGTTGAAGTTGATACAAATGGTATCATTTCTCGATATGGAGAGTATGTACTCTTATTAGAACCTCTTGTCGGAACAGGTACTGCAGCCGAACTCGATAATAACCTCTCTCAAGGTGGTGATGCACAGTCAGCTAAGGTTCAATTAGGTGATGCTGATGGAGACAGTAAAACTACAGGTGGTAAAAATGCACCAATAGCTTTAGCAGCAAATGATACAACCACGACTATAGCAAGTTTTATGGCGCTTCTTGTAGCTGATCCTATATTCGATAGTACGGACACGATTAGTGATTCAAACTATAAGGCCGGTAAAGGTTATGTCTCTTCTATAGATTTGGATCAAAATGGTACGGCTGACACTATTATCGCAGCCTCAACAACACCTTTTTATATTCGTGACAATACCTACACACGAGTTTATACCGTTGACACTGCAGACACCACTACAGGTGGAAAAGCATTTAAAATCGTCAACTCTGTAACAGGTACTTTTACACCTGATAACAATACAACCGTAGATTCGGTTGTAGACTTAATGAATACCTTAGCAGATAAAGGTGTTACTGCAACAGATACCGAAACTTATGCCGCAAAAGTGGACACAACTAAGGTCGTATTGGTCACTGCTGATAAACGTGTCTTCCAACTTCAAGACACCGAAGATGCTACGCTTGATTATTTTAAAAAATCTTCTACCATTGATAAGATAGGTAAAGGTGCTATTAAACGTGTTTTCAATACTGCAGATTTAGCACGTGAAATCATCACGATTAATTCATTTGATATTAATGTAAGCAGTGCTGGTAGCGGTGACACTTCTGATAATAACCTTAGTGTAAATGGCTCTTATGTGGGTGCTTTTGATCTTAATAGTTCGGGCAATGATGATAGTGATTTTATAGGTGTATTTAAAACCATTGTAGATAAATTCAACACAGTTATGAAAGATCAAAACATTTCAGCTTTTGCAAGCCATAACTATACGGATGGTACTGGTGATGCATCAAAAGCTATTATTACCATACAAGGTGTTGGTGTTACATCGGCTACATTAGACCTTAATGGAACAAGTGCTCCAATAGCAGTAGATGCTAGTGGTGTTGCTTCTGATACAGCCACAAACCCAGGTAAAGTTCAAATTGATGGTGCTGCAATCGTTAGCGATTTAAAAGACAATGCAGTCTATACACCAGACTATGTAGGCTATGGCCCACTTTATACTCTTAAAGAAGCCGGTTTCGAGGCACAAAGAGTTGTAAAAGCTAGTACCGCTATGGTGGCTACTCCGACAACACATTGGGATCATATTGATGTGACTCGTGATGTTGATACATGGCTAGATCAAAATGAATTTAACCTCTTTAATGTCGATAATCGTTCAGGATATTGGGTCTATTTAGATGAATATGTTGACCCACAAGAGATTGCTCTTGGTACCGTAACCTATACACCAGAGTTTCAATATCACTTCAATCCAACTTCTGATGATAAAGATACGACAACCAATATTATTGCAGGGGGAGAATTTACAGCTGTTATCGCTGGTCTTGATCCAAAAACTTCAAACGTAAACATCATTGTTGGTGGGAAAAATATCCTTTTAACCAAAGAGGGTGATGTCTTTGCCGCTCGCTTAACTGAGTATGAGACTGATGGCTTAACACCAAACCCAGGTGCACCAATTGATATTGGGCTACGTGCTTCTAATGGAATTGGTGAAGCTTTCTCTAGTGCGTCTGTAGCAACCATTGATTACGATGAACCTGCTAAACCAACAGTCACATTCTATAATGGTGTTGAAGCAACCTTTGAGAGCACAAGTTCGGATGTAGCAAGCTACTATCTTTATAAAGACTTTATTTCTGATACAGGAAAATCTCCAGTAGAAGCAGCTCTGCCAGTCGCTGACGCAGCAGCATACAATATGTGTAACTCATTTACCTACGGAGAGGCTACAAATTTAAAAGTCATTGCTGTTGATGGTAGTGGAGTCTTAAGTAAAGCGAACGCTTCTGATCCTAAATCATTTAAATACTATAACTTACTCTATAACGCTACGGTTCTTGAGCATACTTATGGTGATGAACTCAGTAATGCAACAAGTTATAATTCCGCTTGTGAGATTGAAACAACAAACACAAGAGCAGTAACTGACTCAACTGGTGTTAATATTGAATCATTGAGCGCAGATACAACGGTTCGTATCTCATATGCAAAAATTGATGGCTTATCAGTTGATAACACTACGGATATTCCATTAACAACATTTTACACCTCTACAAGCGGCGGATCAGCTGTAATTAAACTACAATCGATTCCAGCCTATAACGGTAAAGATTTCTTTGTTGAGTACAAAGGTGCAATGTATAAAGGAAGTTTTCCAGCGGATTCTGATACAGCTGACAACTCTTTTAGCTCTCCAATAAGTTTAACGATAACCACTATGGCAAATAGTAATCTTAAAGAACCAGGCTCTACATCTGGTGAATAAGATGAAAAAAACGTTTTTTGCTTTTTTCTATGGTGTTGCGCTCTGCGCAACTCCATTACTCACGACTCCTTCAAACTTCTCTACTACTACCCAAAAAGCTCTTTTAAGCTCTGCTACTGATGAAAAAACAGTACTGAATGAAAAATTGGAGATAAAAAAGGGATGGAATGTTTTTTTAGCTTCTAAAGAAGGTCTAGATCTTAAAAAAACATTCTCTCAAAATCACTCTATCACTATCGTAGCTATTTTTGAACCCATTACAAAATTCTGGGCACTCTATACAGACGAAAAGATTCCACAAAAACACTTACAACTTAATTTTATTGAGCCCCATAAAACCTTTTTTGTTTTAAGCGAAAAAGATCTTGAACTACCAATACACTCAAGAACAATAGATTCAATATGTCAAAAAATCATTGAAGATACAGAGCTTTCACTGCTCTATGATACCGGTAACTCTAAGAAAAAGACACTAAGCCTAGAGCAAGATATCTCAATCACCTCTAGATATTATAATCATGAATATAATGGCATCTATGATGATTCAAGAGTTGTGCTTCTATATAAAAAAATACCCAACGCTAAAAAAACCACACTGTTACGATATGGTCCTGCTGTACCAAAAGTATTGATTGAATATGCTAAAGCGTATGAGAATGAATTTTTTTACGTATATGACTATGTTGAGAAAAGTTGCTATAAAGGAATCTTTCCTTCACTAGAGGTACCCCCGTTCCCTTTACTACAGAAGATAATCAAGTAGATCTTATTTTCATAGGGGTCAGGTGATACCTATGTTATAATATCCAAACAGAAACAAGCACTCAAGAAGGAGCATCGATGCCAAGACGACCGAGAGTAGAAATGGTGGGGTATTACCATATCGTTAACCGTGGTGTGGAGCAACGGGTGGTGTATAAAACCCCAGAGGATTTCGAAATGTTTCTTGAAATCCTCTGTAACGCCTGCACTCTCTATACTGTCACACTCCACGCTTACGCATTGATGAACAATCACTATCATCTGCTTATTGAAACTACGCAAGAGAATCTTTCAAAATATATGAAACATGTCAATGCATCTTACGCGATCTACTTCAATAAAAAATACAAACGAAGCGGTCACCTGTGGCAAGGAAGATTCAAGTCATGGTATGTCACGGATGAATCGTATCTTTACACATTGATACGCTATATTGAAAACAACCCTATCAAAGCCAGAAATGTTAAACATCTAGGAGAGTATCGCTATAGCTCCTACCGTGCCTTTGTCGAAACAGACCCGATTCTTACATGTATGCAAGAGTCATTCATTTTTAAAACCTTTCAAGATAAAAATGAGAGAGAA